>NZ_VPEO01000004.1:0-208381 GCF_013417155.1 Acinetobacter sp. YH16052
AGATTAAAGCAATTTAGAGGAATAGCTACTCGATATGACAAGCTCAAAAGAAATTATCAAAGTTCTGTTGCTTTAGCCTGTATATTTTTATGGCTACCTTTATAGGGTTAATTATGAACAGTAAATGTCAACAGACCCTAATCATTGTTTAATTACAAGAACCCTATAATTCTAAAGTTGTAGATTATATTTTTATAATTGATTGTTACATTGAAATCGTTTAAAAATAGCAGGTCTTAAAACAAAAACAAATGTTTAAAGTCATTATGATGAAATCATCATTTTAAATCTCCTTATTTTAATGAATAGTGAAAAGACATTTTTATGGGATCTATGAATCATCCATTCCCCATGCATATCTTTCGTGCCTATGACATACGCGGTAAAGTCAGTCTATTAGGTGCCGGGATCATTGATGCAATTGCCCACGGTTTAGCCCAGCAGTATCAGGCTGCGGGACAGACACGTGTCGCCATTGGTTATGATGCACGCATCAGTAGTCCGGCTTTTGCCGACATCATTGCCCGTATTTTTAAAGACTATTCGCTGGAAGCCACTATTATAGGCTGTTGTTCCAGCCCGATGCTGTATTTCACCGCACGCCAGTTTGATGGCAATGGCATTATGGTCACCGCCAGTCATAATCCTAAAGAAGATAATGGGATTAAATGGATTATTGATGGTGAACCACCTTGTCCTGAGATGATTCAACAGGTGGCCCAACTGGCAAAGTCGCATTGCGATAGCCAGCTACTTGGTTTAGCCGAACTGCCGCATCAGATTATTCCAGAGTTTTGCCTGCAATATCAGCAGGAAATGCTTGAAGATATTCAGTTGAAGCGCCCATTTAAAGTAGTGCTGGACGGTCTGAACGGTTCAGCAGGACGTTGTGCCAACTTGGTGCTACAAAAACTAGGTTGTGAAGTTACCGCCTTACGTTGTGAAGCCAATGGGCATTTTCCGGATCATGCGCCTGATCCTTCTCAGGAAGCGCATTTACAAACCTTGCGTCAGGTTGTCATGCAACAGCAGGCGGATCTGGGTATTGCCCTAGATGGTGATGGGGACCGGTTGGTACTGGTGGATGAGCAGGGTGTCATTATTAGTGCTGATCAGCTTCTCTGTTTATTCGCAGAAATTTGTATGACTGGCACAAAAGCATGTCAGTTTGTTTATGACGTTAAATGTTCAACCCTGATTCGCGATACAGTTCAACGCCTGGGCGGAAAACCGGTGATGATTCGTACTGGTAGCTCATTCCTGCGAAAATATCTGGCGCAGTCCCAGCATCAGGCCATTTTTGGTGGTGAATATGCCGGGCATTATGTTTTTAATGACGGACGTGGCTGGGGCTATGATGACGGTCTTTATGCAGCGCTTCGGGTCATGGAATATCTGGATCAGAAAAGTATGACTTTAAGTAAGGCCTTGCGCGCTTATCCAAAACGTCATGGGACTGAAGATTTATATATTTCCACTCATCAGGTGCAGCCTGTTGAGCTTTTAAACTTTGTTGAGCAGCAATCTACGCAATTAAATGCACAAATCAGTAAAATTGACGGGATACGTCTTGATTTTGATGATGGTTTTGGCATCATTCGAGCATCCAATACGGGTGAATATTTCACGGTGCGCTTTGATGCCAATGATGCACAAGGCCTGAATGAAATTCGACATCTGTTTGTATCCATGTTGCGTGACCGTTATCCACAGATCGCTCAAGACATTTTAGATGCTCAATAAGGAGAGGCGAATGCCAAATCAGCATACAGGCATCGACAAAGCACAAATTTTGACTGAAGCTTTGCCGTATATCCAACGCTTTGCGGGTAAAACCCTGGTGGTAAAATACGGTGGCAACGCGATGACGGATCCTGAGCTAGAAAGCTCTTTTGCACGTGACATCGTTTTATTAAAAACAGTCGGTTTAAATCCGATTGTGGTACACGGCGGTGGTCCACAAGTCGATTCTATGCTGAAACAGCTAGGTCGTGAATCTGACCGTATTGATGGTATGCGCGTGACAGATCCGGCAACCATGGAAGTGGTCGAGATGGTTCTGGGCGGTAGCGTAAACAAATCAATTGTGAACCTGATCAACAAACATGGTGGCCGTGCAATTGGCCTAACCGGTAAAGATGGCAACCTGTTACGCGCCAAAAAGCTGTTAATGGAAAAGACGGCTGAAGACGGTTCAATCCAAAAAGTAGACCTGGGTATGGTCGGCGAAGTCGTTGGAGTGAAAACTGATGTACTGGAAATGTTTACCAACAGTGATTTCATTCCAGTGATTGCACCACTCGGTGTCGATGAAGAAGGCAATACCTATAATATCAATGCGGATCTGGTTGCGGGTAAAGTGGCAGAAGCATTAGGGGCAGAAAAGCTGATTCTTCTGACCAATATTACGGGGGTGCTCGACGAAAATAAAAATCTGCTGACCGGTTTAACGACTCAGGAAGTTGATCGTCTGATCGAAACAGGTGTGATCTATGGCGGCATGATTCCTAAAGTCGGCTGTGCGCTTGATGCAGTAAAAGGCGGTGTGATCAGTGCACATATCGTGGATGGTCGTGTACCACATGCGAGCCTGTTAGAAATCTTTACTGATCATGGTGTAGGAACTTTAATTACCAATCGTTCTAATCCACATCGTCCATAAAGATAAATTGAATATCAAAGAGTCTCACTTGAGGCTCTTTTTTATTTCTTTTATTTTAAGATTTTGATCACTAGAAATATGAAAGTTAAATCTAAAGTATTTATTTTTAAGCTAAGTTTTGAAGCTTAAACTCCTTTTGCTAAATTAAATATAAAAAAATAGTTTATTAGCATTTTTAGCGCATAGCATTGCAATGATCGAGATTTGAAAAGGTTCAGCCTGTGATGCACAATAACCTTAAGAACACTCTGTGACCTGAATGAAGATTATGTGCCAGCTACTTGGAATGAATTGTGCGACACCAACAGATATTACCTTTTCATTTCGAGGTTTTTCTCAGCGGGCGGGGATTACCTCAGATCATTCTGATGGTTTTGGGATTGCTTTCTTTGAGGATAAGGCCTGCCGATTATTCGTTGATAATCAGTCTGCTGTTGAGTCACCGATTGCAGAACTAGTGCGCAATTATCCAATCAAATCCCGTAATGTAATTGCACATATCCGTAAAGCGACACAAGGCAAAATTAATCTGGAAAATTCGCATCCGTTTAGCCGTGAACTTTGGGGGCGGCAATGGATTTTTGCCCATAATGGCGATTTATATGATTATTTTCCTGAACTGTCAGGGCGCTTTACCCCAGTCGGAAATACCGACAGTGAGCGTGCCTTCTGTTACCTGCTGGATCAACTGGTGAAACGCTTTGGCTATCATGAGCCGAAACTGGATCAGGTTTTCGATCTTCTAGCTGAAATTTCACCTGCAATCGCGGAGCATGGCACCTTTAATTTCTGCCTGTCGAATGGTCAGGCGCTGTTTAGCTATGCGATTACTAAACTTCACTGGCTGGTACGTGAATACCCGTTTAGACCGGCTCAGCTGATTGATATTGATGTCGAAGTGGACTTTAGTCAGGTCACGACCCCTGAAGATCGCGTCGCAGTGATTACCACTGAACCATTGACCCAGAATGAAGAATGGACTGCCTTCCAGCCCGGTGAAATGATCCTGTTTCAGCATGGGGCGAAAGTACGTTCTCAGTTGACGCATGTTGAACGTCTGGAACGTGAACGTCTTGATCCTTCCTTAAAACGCGTCACGCGAGCTGATCAATATTGAAATGCGATTAAAGACGGAGTTTAAACTCCGTTTTTTTATATTTAAAAAATAAGAAAAAATCTAAGAATAAATAAAGGTTTATTGCGGATTTTGGTTAATTAATATCTTAGCCTTTTACTCAGGATAAATTATTTTTAATTATATATAACAGAAACTTAAAATGAAAAAGCCGGATTTAGGCGGAAAGCCGACTAATTTGCTTCATTTTTATTTGAATCAATACGCTATATGCTCATTTTCACGTTATAAGTCCTTAATATTTATAGGTGGTCGTAATGAAAATGAAATGGGTTCCAGATTATAATACTGGTATCGATGTGATTGACGATCAGCACAAACGAATTCTCGATTATATCAACGAAATTGATGGAATTGATGCCAATACCGAGCGTGCCCGTATTAAACAGATTCTCGACAATATTATTGATTATACCCAGTCGCATTTCACCTTTGAGGAATCTCTTCAGGAAGAAGCCGGCTATAAATATCGGGTGCCGCATAAACGTGTGCATGACCTGTTTATTAAGAAAATTGAATCTTATCGTGACCGTTTTGAACTGGGGCAGTCGATTGAACATGAACTGCACGAAGTATTATCGAAATGGCTGATTAACCATATTCAGCACGATGACGCCGATTATGTCGGTGCCGTAAAAGAAAATATGATGGGCATCATCAAGGAAAAAGAAAAGAAAACAGGTAAAAACTGGTTCACTCGTTTCTTCTCATAATAAAAGACGTAACGAGATAACAAAAATTAAAATCTAATTATAATTTTTGCGCAGCAAATCACTGTCATGGTGGTTTGCTTTTTGTTTTTGATTTTCACCGCTTCACAAGGCAAAATAGCGCTAGATTTTTATAGGAATGCATCATGCAGGACAATGCTATGTCAAAATGGTTATCGCCGCTGATGGCTTTCTGTTTATCGTTTATTATCATCGCGACGCTCGCACCGATAACCGGTATACAGATTGATCGTCAGCTGGATTTCTGGATGCTCTGGTTAGCCACCATGCTGATTCTGGCGCTTCCAGTCTGCTACTTGGAAATTGCTTTGGCCAAGCGCTCCAAAACAACGCCATTACAGGCGCTGTCGACGCTGACCCGTGAAGCGGATGCGTCACAGAAATGGCGTATTGTCGGCTGGTTAAGTGTGATTTTTATTCCGTTTCTGGCAGGTGCAATGCTGAACAATGCCAGTAATGTTCTGGCGGTTGCTGCACTTGATCTTGCACCGAACCTTTTGTTGATCGGATTGACAATAGTAGCGTTGGCCCTGTCACTGCTACCGCGTCAAATTTTATTGGCTGTTACAACGATTGGGGTGCTCGCATCTCTGGTTCTGGCCAATGTAATGGGAACTGCACTACCTGCATGGCAAGTCACGCCAGTCGAATTCTCAGAATGGGGCAATGCCACCGTATTAGCGCTGGTGGCAAGTGGTCTGGGCATGGGCTTGTACTGGCAGTCTAGCCTAAGCGCTGTACAACAACAGGATGTCGCCAGCAAGACGGTATTGCCGATCTGGATTGCGCAGCTAGTTGCTGTCATTGCATTTGCTTTCTTTGCTGTGCAAGCGCAAATCCCTGCATTCACCTTGGTCGCAGCGATGGTGGCAGCTGCCGCATTAATTTTGCAAATGGCACGTGAACAGTTACAGCAACGTCAGCTTCATCCTGCGATTCAATGGGCGATTGTGGCGGCGGTTACGCTGATCTGGGCTATTCCAAATCTAAGCCCAATTTTCAATGTGGTCTTGCTCGTCTGGGGCTTATTGATTTGTTTGATCTATGCATTATTTGCCGGCTGGATCATGAAGATCAGTCATTTGCGTAAATCAATGAATTTCAGCTCTGAAGCGTTTTATAATATTTGGCGTATTGCAGTACGTGTGGTGTTACCTGTCGGGATTATTCTGGCAATCATTGCTGTCTTAGGACAATTGGTCTGATGAGTGAGGCGATGATCTGGGTGGCGTATGCGACGCCAGAAAAACAATTTCATCTAGCCCTGCCATTTCAGCCCGGCATGACAGCATTGGATGCCATCCAGAAAAGTGGCATAGCAGAGCAGGTCGAATTGCCTGAACCGTTATCTCTGGGCATTTTTGGCGTGCGCTTGCAAGATCAGCAGCAGCCACTGGCAGCAGGGGATCGGGTGGAAATTTACCGAGCACTGACCATCAATCCTAAGGATATTCGACGTAGACGTGCCGAAAAAAATCCGGTGGGTCGTTATGCCAGAGGCAATCTTTTAAGAAAGCTGAAACCGTCTTCCGAATAGAAAGCGGCTTGAATGAGCAGTAGCCTCAATGATCTGCTCAATCAATCAGCTTAATCAAAAAAGCCCCTGATGATTCAGGGGCTTTTTCATGAGAAACCGACTATAGTGGAGGAGCATTTAAAATTGCTTCTTTTGATCCTGGTAAGCCGGGTTGAGATTCTGGAATCGTGTCCAGACCTTCAACACGTTCCACGATACCAGACTGGTTAAAGTAGATTTTCAAATGCTGGCCTTGGGCTGCCGGGATCTTGGCTTTTTTAGCGTAGGTTCCTGGGGTATAGTTATAGATGTAGTCCCAACGTAAAGGATTCAGTGGATCGCTTACTGTTGGACTGCCCAGTAAGAAACGCACCTGTTGATGGCTCATTCCCACCTGAATTTTAGCGGCTTGTGCTTGGGTTAAAGGGGTTCCTTGTGGAATATCTACTTTATAAACACCTAATGTCGAACAGCCGACGAGCAATGAAGTGACGAATAACGTCAACATGATTTTTTGCATTTTGCTAAACTATCCCAAATTAATTATGATGCATTTGATCCAAGGATAGATCATACTGCATCTAAACTTTGTTGCATATTCCAACTTTGATTTTGTTGAGAGACCTTTTTACATGACTATTTCAAACCAAGATTTACGAAAAGCTGGACTGAAAGTTACCCTTCCACGAATTAAAATATTAGAATTACTAGAAAATTCAAAACAACATCATTTAAGTGCGGAAGATATTTACAAGACTTTACTCGATCAGGGCGAAGATGTAGGTTTAGCAACTGTGTATCGTGTGTTAACGCAGTTTGAAGCAGCGGGCATCATCGAACGTCATAATTTTGAAAATAATCATTCAGTTTTTGAAATTATGCAGGAAGATCACCACGATCACCTAGTATGTTTAAATTGCAGCAAAGTTGTTGAATTTATTAATGACACGATTGAAAAAGAGCAGCATGATGTTGCTGAAAAATTTGGTTTTGAATTAACCGGTCACTCACTGAATCTGTATGGTTATTGCGATGCGCCTGCCTGTCAGGAAGTGTTTCGTAAAAAATAATTTGAGCTTTGGTTCAAACATAAAAAAACAGGCTTCATGCGAAGCCTGTTTTTTTATGCCTTCAAGATGATCAGGACTGACCATCAAAGGTAATATTGGAATGCGCACGTAATAAGTGGCTGCCACCTTCTTCTGACAGCTTGATTTGCAGACGCAAATCATTAGGTGAATCCGCATGTTTCAGCGCATCTTTATAGCTGATCTGTTTGGCTTTATACAGATCATAGAGCGCCTGATCGAAGGTCTGCATGCCCAGTTCACGGGAACGCTTCATCAGATCCTTGATCTCATGTACATCACCTTTACGAATCAAGTCGGCAATCAGTGGTGAGTTAATCAGAATCTCAATCGCTGCACGGCGACCATTACCATCGATGGTTGGAATCAGTTGCTGTGCCACAATGGCTTTCATGTTCAGGGACAAGTCCATGAACAGCTGATTATGTCGGTCTGCTTCGAAGAAATGGATAATCCGGTCAATCGCTTGGTTGGCGTTGTTGGCGTGCAGGGTAGCAAAGACCAGATGACCGGTTTCGGCAAAGGCAATCGCATAATCCATGGTTTCACGTGAACGGATCTCACCGATCAGAATCACGTCTGGTGCCTGACGCAGGGTATTTTTCAGGGCAATTTCAAATGAATCAGTATCGATGCCGACTTCACGCTGGGTGATAATACAGCCCTTATGCTGGTGAATAAATTCGATCGGATCTTCAATGGTAATGATATGACCTTTGGAATTTTCATTACGATAACCGACCAAAGACGCCAGCGAGGTTGATTTACCGGTACCCGTTGCCCCGACAAAAATAATGATGCCACGTTTGGTCATCGCCAGTTCTTTTAGAATCGGCGGTAACTTGAGTTCATCCATCGTGGGAATAACAGTTTCAATCCGACGCAGCACCATCCCCGGTTGATCTCGTTGCTGAAAGGCACTGACACGGAAGCGGGCACTTTTATCCGGCGTGCTGATGGCAAAGTTACATTCACGACTGTCAGCAAATTCTTTACGCTGCTTTTCGGTCATGATGGAATGGAGCAGTTGTCCTACTGCCGCACCGGGTAATTTTACCGAACCAATCGGTAAAATCTGCCCATTAATCTTGATGGACGGTTCGACATCGGCAGTAATGAACAGATCCGATGCTTTTTTCTCCACCATATAATCGAGTAAGCCGTTAAAATCCATGTATATAAACCCCAATACAATTCAATTTTTTTATAAAAATGCTTCTGGCTGTTTGGCTGCAGTACGTGCAACTTGCGGGCTGATCAAACCTTTGGACACTAGCGTTTTTAGTGTCTGATCCAGCGTGGTCATGCCATAGTTGGCACCGGTCTGAATTGCTGAGTACATTTGTGCGACTTTGTTTTCACGGATCAGGTTACGGATCGCCGGAATACCGATCATTATTTCATGCGCTGCGACACGCCCACCGCCATTTTTCTTCAGTAGAGCCTGTGAAACTACGGCTTGTAGGGATTCAGATAACATGGCGCGTACCATGTCTTTTTCTTCGGCAGGGAATACGTCGATCACACGGTCAATGGTTTTGGCCGCTGAGGTGGTATGCAGTGTACCAAATACTAAGTGACCGGTTTCTGCGGCAGTTAATGCCAGACGAATGGTTTCAAGGTCACGCATCTCACCGACCAGAATAATATCCGGGTCTTCACGCAGTGCCGAACGCAATGCTTCATTAAAGCCATGCGTATCACGATGCACTTCACGCTGGTTAATCAGACATTTCTTGGACTGATGCACAAATTCGATTGGGTCTTCAACGGTCAGAATGTGGTCATAGCGGTTGTCATTAATATAATCCAGCATCGCCGCCAAGGTGGTTGATTTACCCGAACCGGTTGGACCTGTGACCAGTACCAGACCACGTGGATATTCACAGATATCTTTAAAAATCTGTCCCATGCCCAGATCTTCAAGGGTCAGGACTTTAGAGGGAATGGTACGGAATACCGCACCGGCACCGCGGTTCTGGTTAAATGCGTTGACACGAAAACGCGCCACGCCAGGCACTTCAAAAGAAAAGTCAGTTTCCAGATTTTCTTCAAAATCACGGCGCTGTTTGTCGTTCATGATGTCATAAACGAGTTTATGCACTTCTTTGTGTTCTAATGCTGGCAGGTTGATGCGACGAACTTCCCCATCGACACGAATCATTGGCGGTAAGCCCGCAGACAAGTGTAAATCCGACGCACCATTTTTAGCAGAAAATGCCAACAATTCTGTGATATCCATAAGGTCCCCGAGTTCATTAAAATGTTAATTATTTTGATAGAATAATAAGGCTTTCCCACAGCTTAACCAACACTTAGTTCATGGGCAAGGGAAAAAAAGATGAATGAAATGAGAACCCCATCAATGAATATGTTGCAACAGTCACGAAATCAGGTCTTAGTGCAAATTGAAACTGCCTGTGTTGAGGCCGGCCGCGAAGCAGATGCGGTGCAACTGCTTGCCGTTTCCAAGACCCAGCCGAGTAGCGTGCTGGCAGAGATGTATCAGGCAGGGCAACATGCTTTTGGTGAAAATTACTTGCAGGAAGCGCTGGAAAAAATCACGGCCCTGAAAGAGCTGGACATTGAATGGCATTTTATTGGACATGTGCAGCGTAACAAGACCAAGCATCTGGCAGAAAATTTTGCCTGGGTGCATGGGGTGGATCGTCTGATTATTGCCGAGCGCTTATCCAATCAGCGTGGAGATGATCAGCCTGCACTGAATATCTGTATTCAGGTGAATATTGATGGCCAGGATACCAAAGATGGCTGCCAGCCGGAAGAAGTCGCAGAACTGGTGGCACAAATCAGCCAACTGCCGAATGTACGTTTACGTGGCCTGATGGTGATTCCTGCACCGAATAATCCTCAAGCCTTTGCTGATGCCAAAGTTTTATTTGATGCAGTCAAAGTTCAGCATGCACACCCTGAAGATTGGGATACTTTAAGTATGGGCATGTCTGGGGATATGACCGAAGCGATTGCTGCGGGTTCTACCATGGTTCGTGTTGGCACAGCCCTATTTGGTGCACGGCCTAAAAAAGATGTATAAACTACTAATGTCAGTTTTTTGCAGCAAAGCGTTATCGCAGGGTATTGGATAACGCTTTTTTTCTGGCTGGTTCGAGCCATTTAGCCATTAACCAGGCAAAGACTATTAAGCTGCACATGCTGGCAAGCAAAGCTAAAATTGCTCCACCCAGACCATAGGCCAAAGTTGCCGGAATACAGCCCAAAATAAATAAAAGTAATGGGAAATGGGTGACATACAAGGTATAGGAAAAGTCTGCGGATTGAACCCAGACCGGATGATAATGACTGCGTCGATGCTGGAGCTGTACCAGCCAGCAGCTAAAGGCCAGACCCACACAGAAATTAAAAGGGGCAAAATTCGCAGCGCGGTATTGCTGGGCCTCATCAATCACCTGAAACTGGTAAGCATCAAAACAGGCGATTAGAAATGCCAAGCCGAATAGGGCTAATTTGACTGATTGTAAGCGGTTTAAAAAAGGTAGCTGGATATATCGAAATGAACAAGCAAAGGCAGTGAGCCAGACCAGAAAATAAATAAAAAACTGGATGTTCAGTACTGATAGTATAGCCAGAACCATAAAAAAACCGATTTTGGCGATTTCCGAATTTTTTAAAAAAGGTAAGAATCCGGCCAGTACATAAAACCACACTTCATAGCTCAGACTCCAGAGCGCAGCATTGGCTGAAACCGTTGGCGTCACAAAGCCATTCAAAAATAGCAGCGAGCCAACAAACTCCATCATGTCTATACTATAGTCAGTCCGGATCATCATGCCAAAACTGTGTTGAAAAGCATGAGTATGGCTGGCAAATAATAGTGGAGCGAGTAGATAGAGAACCAGCGTCAACCCCATGGCAAACAGGAAGGGTGGTAAAATTCTGCTGCAACGCTGTCGGGCATAACGATGCAGATTGAACTGACCATGCTGATGAATGTTGTGCTGAATAGAATAGCCGATCAGATAGCCACTTAAGGCAAAGAAAATCATGACTGCAGCCTGCCCAAGCAGGCGTATCCATGAATAAATGCTGGTATCGAAAGGCGCAATAAATGCCTGAAAGCAATGACTGAACAGCACCACAATGGCACTGATACCCCGTAGGCTCTCAAGCTGTAGGCTGAAATAGGGCGAGAGCGTGTTCGGGGCAGGGTGAATCATCGTTAACCTATAATCTGAATGGTACTGGCGCCTGCACCTACAGGCTTGACCTGAATCTGTACAGGAATCCGTTCATGCATTTCCTGAATATGTGAGATTACGACCACTTTACGTCCCTGACTTTGTAACTGATCAAGTGCATTCATCACCATATGTAATGAAGATGCATCAAGGGTGCCAAAACCTTCATCGATAAAAAGGGATTCTATTTTCATGGAGCCTGAAGCCATATTGGCAATTGCTAAAGACAAGGCAAGAGCGGTCAAGAATGACTCACCCCCAGAAAGCGATGAAACAGAACGGGTTTCACCATCCATATCATGGTCAATAATGGCAAGACTGAGTGAGTTGTCTAAACGTTTTAAGGTGTAACGCTGAGACAGCATCGCGAGTTGCTGATTGGCAAATTCAAGCAAAATATCAAGGTTATATTGCTGCGCATAATCACGGAATTTTTTGCCTGTGGCATCCCCCATAAGACTGGAAATTTTATTCCAGCGATATTCTTCAGTTTGAATTTGCTGAATTTGTTCAGCAAATTGTTTTTGCTTGTCTAGGTTCGAGTAGTGAACATCTAACTTGGTCTTAAGTTGGTCACGCTGTTCTTGTCGCTCTGCTAAAGCTTTAAGGTTCAGTTCAATGGTACGCTCAATCTGTAAGATTTGTACTTCAGGTTGAGTTTGTAAATGTTGTGCGAGCAGATGTTGTGTGGTTTTCAGGGCGGATGCTGCATCGACCAAGGCATGTTCGATATCTTTAATATATTGACGTAGTTTTTGAGTTTCTTCAGTTGAAATGAGGCTTAATTGTGAAATCAAAGCATGATTAAAATCTAAATTTTGATTTAACCAGTGTTCGATTTCTAAAACACAAGCATGATGCTGTGTTTCAAGTTGAGCCAACTGAATTTTGAGTTGATCAAGCTGCCGTTGTTGGCTATCAAATTGTTGACGAGCTGTTTCGAAACTTTGTTGTATTTTCTGATATTGCAGCTGTAAATTTTTACGCTGTTCATCGTGTTGAGTCAGCCATTCATGTGGTTTATCGACCCAAGTTTGAGTCATCTCAAAAATAAGCTGAACGGCAAGTTCCTTGTTCTCTTGTCCTTGACGCTCAAATTCAACTTTATCTTTTTCAGCGAGTTCAATCTGATTATTTTTGGCTTGAATCTCGTTATTTTTTTGAGCGAGTAGTTGAGCTTTCTCATTCAGTTGCTGATTTAAAGTCTCAAGATTCTGCAACAGATGCTGACGCTCATGCAATTGTTGCACAATGTGTTGTGCAACAGTTAAGGTTTGCTTATGCCAAGCATTTCGTTGATCAGCAGTGAGCAGGTCTAGAAGGTATTGAATATTCTGTTCAGCTTGTTGAACAATCGACAGTTGTTGTGAGATTTGCTGAATATTTTGGGTTAAATTCCGTTGTGTTTTTTCAACCTCATCGAGTTGTTTGATATTTTCCTCAAGTGTTATTTTTTCTTGTTGCAGGATTTGATTGACTTGAAGCAGTTGTTGTTCAATCTGTTCAGATTGTTGGGTTAAGTCTATTTGAATTTGGGCATTTTTGAAGCTTTGATAAAGTGCCTGTTCATGCTGTTGATGTTGAATATTTAAATCATCGAGACGTTTTTGCTGCTCGCTCAAAGATGCTGTTTGCTGTGTGTGTAATTGCTGACTCTTTTGCCAAGCATTAAAACTGTCTTGTTCGATTTGAATCGCTTGCTGCTCTTGTTGCTCTTGCAAATTGACGAGTTCACTCGATAGTGCAGAAAGGTCAGTTTTAAATGGATGATGTAAACTGCCACAGACTAAACATGCTTCTCCATCAATCAATTGCTCGCGTAATTTCTCAATATTTTCAGCATGTAATAAGCGCTGTTGTTGCAGCATGCGTTGTAAGTTTTCACGTTCAAGTTTATGGGTTTGGTATTGCTGTTCTTGCAAATCAACTTGGATTTTACTTTGGGCACTCTGCTGTGCGAGCGCATTGCACGTTGTTTGCAGTTGATGCTGTTCAGAGCGTTGTTGTAGCCATTGTTTAAATTGATTTTGAATTAAACTAAATTGATGTTGTTGCTCCAAATTTTTTGCCTGATCGCGGCGAAGTTCTAATAGTTGGTGATCAATTTTTTGGTCATCGCCATACTGTTGTTGTAGTGATTCCAATTGCTGCTTTTTCTGACTTAAATCAGTTCTAGCAGAAGCAATATCGCCATATTGTTTTTCAAAACTTTGGTAATGCTGAATAAATCGTTGTAACTGTTTGAGATGCGCGGAAAGTCCATCATCTAAACTGCTCAGTTGCATCGTTTGATTCAACTGTTCGGTTTGTTTTTGCTGATCTGACTTGAATTGCGCTAATTCCTTGTGTAGCTCAGTTTGTACAAATATTAAGGGCTGTAACTCTTTTTGAAACTCGTCCAATACAGATTTTGCTTTAACAAACTGTTTACCAATGAATTCACGTTCTTGAATACAGTGACGGACTTGGTCAATACGGTGCTGATGGGTGTGTTCAAAATGCTGTAGCGCTTTGAGTTGTTCATCAATCTGTTTAAATGCAGTCTGTTTTTGCTCAAAAACTTGCTGAATGGTATGAAACTGTAATTCAGTACTTTGAATTTGAGATTTTAACCCAGCTAATTCTGTTTGTGTTTTTTCTTGCTGGATCATACTTGGACGGATGGATGCAAAAACTTCGAGTTGTTTTAGACGGCCACGTTCTGTATTCAGTAAATCAAATTTTTGTTGTTGTTCCACATGCTGACGCTGTCGTTGCTGAACATCATTTTCCAGCTTTTGCTTTTGCTCAAACCATCGCTGGTTTTTTTCGAGTGCCGATTTTTCTTGTTCTAATTTTTTGTATTCAGCACAGATTGTATTGAATTGATCGCTTACAGTCGCTAAATCTTCTTCCGACAAAGTTTCAATATCACCGAGTCTGACTTCTAAAGCTTTGCGCTGATTGGCGATTTCCTTGGTTTTTTCATATGCCAATTGACCAATTTTGCCAAAAATACTGGAGTTGGTCAGATATTCGAGCAGTTCACCACGTTCAGTATCCCGTGATTTTAAAAATGCGGTCACTTCAGATTGAGCCAATAAAACGGCACGGGTAAATTGCTCAAAACTCAGCTGAGTAATTTGCAGAATTTTAGCTTCTACCGCTTTGGCTTTATCGGCAAGAATATTGCCATCACTCAGACATTTCAGTGAACGTTGCACACTTTGCAATTTGCCTGTGGGATTTTCACGTGCACGTTTAATTTCCCAGCGAGCTGAATATACTTTTTGATCTTGTGCAACAAAACTTAGTTCGGCAAAACCAATGCCTGTACCGCGACGCAAAACAGTTAATGGGGAATTGGTGAGAAGTTCAGAACCATCGATATCAGTCAGTTTGCCATCGCTATCTTTTAAACGAGGTACACGATTGAACAGTGCCAAACACATTGCATCCAGAATCGTGGACTTTCCGGCACCTGTTTTACCGACAATTGCAATTAAGCCTGCACTGGCAAGTGGATTGCTTTCAAAATCAATAAAATGTTCACCTGCAAGCGATGCCAAATTTTTTATACGAATAGATAAAATTTTCATGGCATATCCTTATGGTGTTTCATTAGCATCAATACTTTTTTCCGCCTCAATAATCAGGCTGAGGAAATCTTTCAGCACCGAATCATCGGCGCTGTAACCCTGTTTGAGCCAAAGCTGTTCAAATAGTCTTTTGGGTGTTGGCGGCTCTAAATGGATCTTCTGAGCTTGTGCATCATCAAGATTAATAGCTTGATATTGACGTGAAATGCGCACCAGTCGATAGCGGTTCGGCGGAAGTGCATCTTCAAAAGTTTGTCTTAAATTGGGTGGAGGTGGCGTTGCCGTATGATATTCAATATCGATATATTCACGTTGATCAATTGCTTCAATTTCCCCATGTTCAAGGGTTCGAATCTGCTCAAAGATTTCATTGAGTTCACCACGAAGTCGATGCAGGCTTACACTGCGTGGAATAAGCAAAGCTTCAAACTGAAAACGTGCCTCATCTTCTAATTGAGGGTCAATTCTGACTTCAACTATTTGATGCTTATAATTAATCTCACTAAATGACAGCGGAATCGGAGAGCCACTATAGCGAATATGCGGCTGACCGACTTTTTGTGGTTTATGCAAATGCCCCAGCGCGACATAATCAATCACGTCATCAAACAGCGCCGTCGACAGGGCTTCTTCATTGCCGACAATAATCGGACGCTCGGAGTCCGAAGTCTCACCACCTTGCATGTGCGCATGTGACATTAAAATCAGTGCCTGATGTGGCTGTTTGCGGGCTTTGGCTTCGGCAATCAGTTGTTGATGCAGATAGCTAATGGCATTCTGGTTATTGCTGGTATGTTCATTCAATCCGGTAATTTCGGCACTGCGTAAATAGGGCAGGGTCAGACACCAGGCAATGATATTTTTATCCAGATCATAAATAGGAATCAGTAGACGATCCAGATTCAGGGTGTTTTCTGCAGTGCGGCCTACGATTCCCACTGCTTTGGCATTGAATTTGGCCAGCAAGGGTTCAACCTGTTCAATCCGGTAACCGGAATCATGATTGCCTGCAATCATCAGGGTCTGCATATGTGGCGCCAGGTCATGTGCATCGGCCAGAAACTGGTACAGCTGTCTTTGCGCACTGGAAGCGGGATTGATCACATCAAAAATATCGCCGGCAATCATCAGGGCATGCGGTTGCTTTGCTTTAATTTGCTCAAGTAGCCAAGTCAAAAACTGCGCATGTTCAAATTCACGGTCATGGTTATGGAAAAATTGTCCCAAATGCCAATCGGAAGTGTGAAGAAAATGAACTGCCATGTAATGAACCCCAAGATATCTGCCTTGCTACTATAGGAAAAAGCACAGGTAAAAATCTACTTGAAATCGATATTTCAGTGAATTGTTTGTGATTTGGAGGCTGAATTTATTTTGATCAGTATGAAAATAAGCAAAGGATTACAACTAAATCACCAGATATCGAAGGATGCGCAAGCTATCAGATTTTAAAAAATAGGAATTTAAAAAAATAAAAACCGACGATTCGAGTGATGATGAAATCGTCGGTCAAATTTGTGTTACATGAAGATTTTGGCTGCTATTCAAAATTTCCCTGTACACTGGACTTATTGCTTTAGCTCTAAAGGTCAGCAAAAATTCGTGGATGCCAGTCCAAATTTTTGTACCTTGTACCCTATATAACGTCACCCTGTAGTAGATGGTTGACAATAAAATGAAAAAAAACCTGATTTTTTTTATACTAGCTTGTTGAAGATCACTGAGTCATGCATATGTTGCCGCTAAGTCGTTATTTTATCTGGTTTTTCGTTATATGTTTTATTTTTACCTGTATTTGCGGTGTACTCGCAGCCTTGCTGCCGATGGGCATGGGTGCAGTTTTGACGATTGTTCCGTATCTGGTGGCCATGATTTGGGTGCTTTTTAAATTTTTAAAACAGCAAAAACGTGCCCCGACCCAAGCAGAGCGTAAAAAATTCACCTTCGGGTTTAGCCTGATTTACTGGGGCTATAATTTATTATTTCTCTTGCTCGGTATTGTTATCGCCACCCGTTCCAATCCGAATGCCTGGCAGGACTTTCTGTTGTATCTACAGCAGCCACAATTTATGAGTATTGTGCTGATCATGTTCCTGATGATCGCAATTCCGCTGTATCTGCTGACCTACTGGTTTTATGGCAAGCAGGCCCAGCGTATAGCAGAGAAAATGTTTGGCCATCCACCTCAGTGAGTATAGATGAATCATTGTGTGACGACTGATCTTCATAAATTGATTGAATGATGAAAGATACAAATTCTCCACTACAAAGATCTTCTCGGTTTAAAAAGCTAAAGATGAGTGGCGTATAATTTAAATCAAGAAAATAATAAGGCGAAGAATGACGAATGTATAAACCTGTAGTGCTGTTGACGGGAGCGAGTGGTTTTATTGGCAGTCATCTCGTGCGTTTTTTATTAGAACGTGATTATCGGGTGATTGGTCTGACCCGTCAGAAAAATAAACATGAACCACATCCGGACTTCCATTGGATCAATCAGCTGGATGAATTAAAACAGCATCAGCTTGATTATGTGGTCAATCTGGCTGGCGAAAGCATTGGTCAAGGCCGCTGGACGGCAGCGCGTAAAAAGAAATTGCTGGATAGCCGTTTAGACACCACCAAAAAGGTTTTTGATTATTTAGAAAAAAATCAGCTTAGACCGAAACGGATTATTTCAACATCGGCCGTCGGCTATTATGGCATTGATCCAAATGAGCGCTGGGAACAGGTCTGCACGGAGCAAAGTCCGCCACAAGATATTTTTATGTCTGAACTTTGTGCGAAGTGGGAGCAGCTGGCCTTGTCCTATACTAACCAGAACACCAAGATTGTTCGCTTTGCGGTGGTCTTTGGCAAAGGTGGCGGGATTCTTCCGCAGATGTTGTTGCCAATCAAACTAAATCTGTTTGGCCGGATTGGTCATGGGCGTCAGCCAGTGACCTGGGTACATCTAGAGGATGTACTGCGAGCGATTGAATTCTTGATGCTTGAGGATACGAACGAGCAGATATTCAATGTGGTCGTGCCAGAAAAAAGCAGTCAGGCCCAGTTTGCACGAACTGCGGCCCAGATTCTGAAGCGCAACCCCTTACTTCCACTACCCGCATGCAGTCTGAAAATGATGCTCGGAGAACAGTCACAACTGGTATTGAATGGTCAATATGTGCAGCCCAAAGCCTTGCAGGACGCAGGTTTTCAATTTCATTATCCAACCCTGAAAGAAGCACTGGATAATATCCTAAAGCACTAAGCGACTGGGCTCTAATAAACGGACTGGATCATAAGGATCTGGATCAACGATTGGCGTTTGTTCAAGGATGAGTTGAGCGAGTAGTTTTCCTGATGCCGGCCCCATACATAAACCATTCCGGAAATGTCCAAAATTGGCCCAAGCATTTTGTAGCTTGGGAATTCTGCCTATATAGGGAATACCCTCGGATGAGCTAGGTCTTAATCCGGCCCATTGTTTGACCAGCGGAAAATTTGCCAGTTCCGGTACCATCTCAATACACGCTTGTAAAATATCCTGCCGGATTTCGGCAGAAGGTGAGGTGTCAAAACCGACCTGACGCATACTGGAACCACATAAAACATGTCCATCCTGACGTGGAATCAGGTACATCACCTTATGCATGCACATGGTCGGCAGCCAGTTTTCTGGCGTTTTAAACAGCAGCATCTGGCCCTGAACCGGCTGTACCGGAATTTCCAAACCAAGTTGCTGTGACCAGTATTGTGACCATGCTCCGGTTGTGAACACATACTGATCTGCCTGAAAAATCCGGCCATGTTCATCTGAGATACTTTTTACACAGCCTTGCTGAATATTGAGCCGAGTGATTTTACAGTCTTCTTGCCAGGTGACACGAGGATGATGCTTCAAATAGCGAATGATCGACTGTAATAACCGTGGATTACGGATATTGGCCAGTTCAGGAAAATAAATCGCCTGTTTAAACTTGCTATTATCAACTTTGGGATTGATCTGTTGCACTTTAGCCTGATCAAGTAATTCGGCCTGTTGCTGCGGCTCTTGATGTGTTGTGGCATAACTTAAACCGATTTCAAAATCGGCTTCATCAAAAATCAGCATACCTGTTTCATGAATCTGGAAATCGATGCCAGTGAAAGGTTGCAGTTTTTGATTCCAGTCCTGATACATGGGTTTGGCATGTCGAGCCAGAGCATTTACAGCAGCGGGATAACGCCACGGATACATCGGGGAAAGGATTCCTCCTCCAGCCCAGGATGCAGCCTGTCCGGCGGCCTGTTGATCAAAAAGGGTAACAGAACATCCCTGTTCAAGCAGTTCCAGCGCCGACATCAAACCGGTGATGCCAGCGCCGACAATGGCAATATGCATTGCGCCGAAATCCTTTTACTTCATGTCTTTCAGTTTAAGCGCAGCTTCTTCAGCAAAATAGGTCCAGATACCATCTGCACCGGCACGGCGACAGCTCATCAATGATTCTAAAATGACGCCATCAGATAACCAGCCATTTTGAATTGCCGCAGCCAGCATCGCGTATTCGCCACTGACCTGGTAAACAAAGGTCGGTACTCCAAAAGTGTCTTTCACTTCACGGACGATATCCAGATAAGGCATGCCCGGTTTAACAATCACCATGTCTGCACCTTCCTGAATATCCAGCGCAATTTCATGCAGGGCTTCAGCACGGTTACCGACATCCATCTGGTAATTGTATTTATTACCGCCTTTTAAATTGCTGGCAGAACCGACTGCATCACGGAACGGACCATAGAAACTTGATGCATATTTGGCTGAATAGGCCATGATGGAGGTATAGATATGACCATTTTTTTCAAAGGCCTGACGAATCGCACCGATCCGGCCATCCATCATGTCACTTGGAGCAAACACATCTGCACCGGCTTCGGCATGGCTCAAGCCCTGTTTAATAAGGCACTCGACCGTTTCATCATTTAAGACATAACCGTTCTCATCAATAATGCCATCCTGACCATGTGTGGTATACGGGTCTAATGCGCCGTCAGTAATCAGCACCATTTCTGGCAGTTCTTTTTTCAATAAACGCAAGGTGTTTTGTACCAGACCATCTTCACGCCACGCAGCTTCTGCAGTCAGGCTTTTATCTTCTTGTGGGGTGACCGGAAATAGCGCCAGTTTATTGACACCGAGTTCCAGTAGACGTTCTGATTTTTTTAACAACAAGTCCGCTGACAGACGCTGGATATTCGGCATACTTGGAATATCTTGGGTCTGGTTTTGTCCTGGCAGGACAAATACTGGATAAATGAGATGATCTGCCGCGAGATGGGTTTCACGAACCATCGAACGTAAATGTTCATTTTTACGAATACGACGCATGCGAGTTGCAGGAAACGCGGGACGATTGAACGTATAAGTCATAAAAATCTCAGTAATCAGTATTAAACTAGGCCTCTATTGTAGCCCTAACTCAAATTTTTGGGCATAAATTAGCGGTTTTTTATTGTGGTGGATTCGGGCAAAGTGATGAGTAAGACAGAGAGAAACTGGACCGGTAATATACATCTGGGCTCGAAAGTGGATATTGATGTAGTCCTGAACCAGCTGGTACATGCTTTTAATAGCTCTCCTTTTTTTAAGCATAACGGCATGACCATGCGGGTGGTCGAGGGCCAGATTGAGGCCTATGTAGAAATGCAGGATTTCATGATTGGTAATGTGGCTTTCCAGATTCTGCATGGCGGTCTGGCTGCAACTGTACTGGATAGCGTCGGTGGTATTGTGGCCATGGGCGAACTGTATAAAAAAGCTGAACCGGAAACGATTGCAGATACCATTAAAAAAGTGTCGCGTCTGGCGACGGTCGATATGCGGGTGGATTATCTGGCGCCTGGACGTGGCAAATATTTTATTGCATGTGCAGAAACCTTACGTTTGGGGCGTAAGGGCTGCACCATGCGCATGACCATGGTCAATGATGAAGATAAAGCGATTGCAACAGCGATTGCGTCTTATGCCTATTAATGAAATCGTGAACTGAGGGAGTTAAAAGCACTGTTTAACAGTGCTTTTTTATGATGATCAAATATGAACCTAGAGGATTTAGAGATCAGATTTAGCCCGTTTCAAGGCATTTTTCCATTTGGCTAAATGCATTTCTCTTTCGTCATTTTGCATTTTGGGTTCAAAAGCACGGTCCAGCTGCCAGGACTGGGAAATTTCATCCAGGTTTGAAAATACGCCAGCTTTTAATCCGGCCATAGCGGCCGCGCCCCAAGCAGTAGCTTCCAGCATTTTCGGACGCAGTACCGGTACATTCAGAATATCGGCCTGAAATTGCATCAGCATGTCATTGCTGCTGGCACCACCATCAACCCGCAGTTCTTTAAGAGGATGTGCAATATCAGATTGCATCGCACTAAGCACATCCGATACCTGAAAGGCGATTGATTCTAATGCGGCACGAGCGATATGCGCTTTGGTCGTACCGCGTGACATGCCACAGAGTAAGGCACGTGCTTCACTATCCCAATGCGGCGCGCCCAGTCCGGTAAATGCGGGAACCAGAACCACGCCGTCACTATGCTCGACCTGATGCGCCAGTTTTTCCACATCACTGCTTTTTTGAATAATTCCGAGGCCATCGCGTAACCATTGCACTACAGCACCAGTCATAAATACGCTGCCTTCGAGCGCATAGGTAGTTTGGCCCTGGGCTTGCCAGGCGAGAGTAGAAAGCAGCTTGTTCTGGCTAAGCTGAATGTTATGTCCAGTATTGAACAGCATAAAGCAGCCAGTACCATAGGTGTTTTTTGCGCTACCCACCTCAAAACAGGACTGGCCAAAGAGTGCAGACTGCTGATCCCCCAAAATGCCGGTGATGGGAATATTGGCCCCAAGTAAGCCAGAAGCAGTGTCAGCGACATAACAATCAGAAGAGATAATTTTCGGCAAGACCGAAGCAGGGATATTAAACAGCTCGAGTAGCTCTTCATCCCACGACTGTTGCTGCAGATTCATCAACATGGTACGAGAAGCGTTACTGGCTTCAATGACGTGCTCTGCGCCTTGGGTCAGATTCCAGATCAGCCAGCTATCGATAGTACCAAATGCCACATGGCCCTGTTCAGCAAGTGCCCGTACCCCCTCGACATGCTCTAAAAACCAGACCAGTTTTCCCGCACTAAAATAAGGATCAATCCGTAGGCCGGTTTTTTGCTGAATTTTGGACATCAGGCCTTGTTCAATCAGCCGATTACACCAGTCAGATGTACGACGGTCCTGCCAGACAATTGCCGGAGCGAGCGGTTTGCCGTTTCTACGATCCCAGACTACGGTCGTTTCGCGCTGGTTAGTCAGGCCAAGGGCTTTAATATCTTTTGCCAGAATACCTGCAGTCGCCAAAGCTTGTTGTACCACGGCAATCTGTGAGCTCCAGATTTCTTGAGCATCCTGTTCCACCCAGCCCGAATGTGGGGTGTGGATATGCGTTTCACGTTGAGCCGTTGCCTGAACTTGTCCATGTTCATTAAAAATAATGGCCCGACTTGACGTAGTTCCCTGATCTAGTGCCAGTAAATAGCTCATAATTTTTCTGTTATTTGGCTTGAAAAGTAAAATATTAGCGCAATAATGTAATTAAGCGCATCAAGTTGTGTAAATGTTCAGAAAATACATCGTAATTTTTGACATGTATGCTATGATTGCCTTGTACTTTGGGGGTGTTTCTGGCTTCGACGCTGGTGATGAAACTCATAGATGCATGCCGAGAGCGCATTTTCTCTCGTAAATCAAATTTGCATTTTTTAGTCGCAAACGACGAATCATACGCTCTAGCTGCCTAAGGGCAGCTTGTCCGCCTCTCCGAATACTTGTGGTTAGAGAGTCCGACTGAAGCGCACGCACACAAGTCCGTATAAAGCCAAGCCTCGGGGCTTTGTACTAAATCAAGAGGATCGCGATTTGTACCCTGTTCGTCGGGTCACAAAGAGTTAAAACAATAGACGATATCTAAGCATGTAGTATTCTCGAGCGTAGTGCTGGCGGACGCGGGTTCAACTCCCGCCACCTCCACCAAAATTCAAAAGTAAATCCGAAGATCTTCCAAGATCTTCAGCTAAAGGCTTGAACCGTAAGGGTTCAAGCCTTTTTTGTTTTAAGATCATTACATATCATTTAAGAACATTTTGAAGTGAGGCTGTACACATAGGGTGTACACAACGGAAAAATTGAACTGGATGTGTACAAATCATGAAGCGGACGCAAATAAAGCGTTTTCCAATCGCTGATACAGCATTGGAAAACCTAGAACCTGAGGCAAGTGAGTACCGAATTAAAGACAGTGAAAGTCTTTATTTTAGGGTTGCGCCAAGTGGGAAAAAATCTTGGGTTTTTCGTTATAAAAGAGAAGATGGAAAATGGTCTTGGATTAGTTTGGGAGCATATCCGCTAATCTCAGGTGCTAAGGCAAGAAAAAAAGCTCGGGAATTACTTAATGATATAGTTGATGGTAAAAATCCAGTTTTTACTAAAAAGCAGAAGCAAGAGAAAGAACTTAGTGAGCGTAAAGATTTGTTCAAAGCCTTAGCTCAAGAATGGCTAACGATCCGTCAAGGGAACTGGGTTGAAGCTACTTTTGTTAGAAATAAAGGTGCATTAGAAAAACATATTTTCCCAAAATTTGGTCATAGACCTTTTGATTCGATTCTAGCTGTTGAATGGTTTAACCATTTGCGAGCTATTCAAGTTGAACAGGGAATTAATGAACAGGTTAAAAGAATTTTAACCATGTGTCGTGATATTTATAATCTAGCAAAAGTCACGGGACGTATTGAATATAATCCATTAGAAGGTATACATAAATATCTAGAAAATGGTGTGTCGAAAAGTATGCCACATGTGGGTACTGAAGATGTTCCAGATTTACTCAGAACTATTCGACGGTATCCAGCAGAAGAAACGAGAATAGGCTTATTGCTACTTAGTTATTTATTCTGTCGTCCTTCTGAGCTTAGGGAAGCGACTTGGGACGAATTTAACTTCAAGACGAAAATTTGGTCTATACCCGCTGAAAGAATGAAGAAGCGGCGAGAACATATTGTTCCGTTGCCTAATCAAGTGTGTGAATTACTAAATCGACTGAAAGATCTTAATCCAAAAAGTGATTATCTTTTTCCAAGCAGAACAGATGTAAATGAGCCAGCCTCTGATACAGTCTTTATTATGGCTTTACGCCGTTTGGGATATGCTGGTCGTCAAACGCCGCATGGGTTTAGACATATTGCATCTACGATTCTCAATGAGCAGGATTATGATGAGCGGCATGTTGAATTCTCATTGGCCCATGTACAGGGTGGTGTGAAGGGAAAATATAATAAAGCAAAGTATTTTTCTCAAAGAGTCGAGTTGATGCAGGAATATGCTGACTATTTGGATGAAATTTCAGCATAGAATTTGGACATACATGTAAAAGTATGGCTATAAAGGTAGTGAATGTTTCACTACCTTTTTTTTGGACTAAGTATGCCTGATTATATCCCACTAGAAATTGCCTTGAAGAAAGCAGAAGAATTTTCTTGTTATTATAATGATGTATATAATTTAATTAAAAATAATAAGCTCGATATATATTGCTATTATGATGGTTACTTAGGAGAGATATATAATTATTCAATTGATCGAAGTTCTTTTGAATTGGAATTAATTAGATTTAAAAAACATGAAGGTGAGCTAAAAATTTTATTAAGAGATAATATTTTAAAATTTTTAGCTAAAATGATGAGTAATACAAAATTAGAAAATAGAATTTTGATTGATTATGTGTCTATTTCTGAAAATGGATCATATTTGGAATATTGCATAGCAAATTTAAAACCTGAATCTTATAAAATTAATTTACCATGTAAATTTTCTTTAATTGCAAATAAAAGATTAGATGGATTGTGGTTGGATATTAGTGGTTTATTGGTTGATAAAGATCAATTTATGAATATCCTTTCAGAAGAAAAAAGTCTATCAAGAGAGCTGGAAATTCTTAGATCTAAATATGAACGATTGGAAAAAGAAAATAATACTTTAAAGGAAGCTCAAAATTTGAGTGATATTTATAATCATCCTGCATTTAATGAAAAATCTCCAACATATGCTCCAGAGATGAGGAAGTGTATGGAGTTGTGGGATTTTATTTACAAAAATGGAAAGCCTAAATTGTCACATGAGCAGCTAGCCAATAAGTTTCTAAATGAAAGAGATATAGGAAGTATTACTGTTGATGCAGAGGGAAAAATAATAAAAGAATCTAATGATAGATTAAGATTGAAAAGAGTCACAAATATAAATAAAAGATAATTTTTTATTAAATCAATGATTTATGATTTGGTGTCACTACTATTTATTATAGTGGCACTTAAAAACACCTAACTTTTTTTGACAAACTCGCTTCAAGATCTTAAATGATAAGGAGTGATCTTGATATGGCTGATAAAGTAAAAGAGTTACTTGAAGCGAATAGCTTGGTTCCAAGGGATAGAATACGCATTAAGCAATCTACCTTATGTCGAATGTTGGATGTAACGAGTCAAACAATTAAGGATTTATTGGCATCTGATCCAGACTTTCCTAGACCTATAAAGCAGGGCATTGCTCGACAAAGCGCATTATATTTTGATTATGACGAAATTGTAGAATGGCATGAGAACCTGAAAAAGGCTCGCTAATTCTTTCAAATAGAGCTAGTTTTTCATGTTATTAAGTCTTATTGCATTTGATCTAAAAAAGACACGCAATAACAAGAAAAGCTAGCTCATCCAGAAAATATTTATAATTGATTTTTTAAAAATATCATTAGCTTAAATTTAATTTAGATTTAGGCCCTAAGCTTTCTCATGCTCAAAAAAAGCCTTTATGAAATTTTTAGAATGATGAATTTGGAGCTAATAATGTCCAAAAAACAAGCTAAACCAAAGAAGAGTTCTAAGCTATCTTGTGTGAAACAAGACAAATTAACTGAAAGTTCGCTAAGAAAATTCTCCGACATAATCGACCAGACAATAAAGCTTACTAATGTTGAGGTAGGTGATCAAAAAAATGCAAAAGATCGACTGAAAAATTCAATGATTACTCGCGTTAAGAAAGACTATTTGAGTCTTACACAACATACGTATCTTTTATCTATTGAAGCTAAAAGTCATGAAGATTGGTTTAAGAATCAAGCTAACTATATTTTTTGGTCAGAGCTATTTACTTATCTTCAAAGTCACAAAATAAAATGTGAATATAGAATTAACTTCTATAAGGAACTTTTTGATTATTTAACTAAATTAGAAGATGAAAATTTATTTTATTTAATTAATAAGGAAATCTTGAAGAGGGATAAATATCATATTCCTAAAATAATTTATAAAACAGATTTTGTAAATTATTTTAAATTACCTAGAAATATTTTTGAAAAATCGAAAGTTGATATTGTGGAATGCTGAAATGAATAATAAATTAGATTTAGAAGTTTTTAAATCAAGGTGTGCTTGTTTAACTGAAATTTTATCTTCATATAGAGAAGGTTTGCTTCTATTAGAATCATGTGATTTAAAAGATTTTCATAATACTTATATGACTGATGAATTTATGAGGGAATTAAAAGTTTTATGTGAAGGTATATATTCATATTTAAACATAAATAAAGCTAAAACCCAATATAAAAGTATTTTAGGGTCATCAAGTATCTGCATTTTATATAAAAATGTTAAAGATTCGGATGTTATAAATAAAGAAAAACAACTTTCGATTAACCAAAATATTTTGAAAATTTTTAATATTGTAAATTTTTTAATTGGGTTAATGTCCAATATGGAGAACTCTCAAGCTAAAATTGAACGGCTAAACTATAATTTCTATCTAATTTTAAAAATGATGGAAAAAAGTTTTAAAGGTTTTCTTTCTGAAGTTTTACCTATAATTTCTCAATATTTTAATCATCTTATTGAGTTCGATCATACGGCTAAGACCATTAAAGAATTCAATACTTATGCAAAAGCCCAAAATGTACATGTCATAGCAGTCTGTAAGGATCTTGAAGTTAAGGTTTCAAAAAAGATAGTTAAAGCTTTAACAAGGTATTTAGATGAGTATAGGATCGCAGTTGAGGATATCTGTTATCGCCACAACGTAAGAATTAAAAGGACGGATGAGATTGAGAATATAGACGATTTGGACGTTGATCCGCAGACATATCATAATCCACCTTTGGTCACCGAGAGCCAGTTTGATTACTCAGATGACAAAGATAACATTGATGATGAAGTCGATGAAGATAAGACTTCTAAGCAGTATGATTATAATCTAAATGAAGATACGCGTAGACTAGCACCATTTGTCTCAAATCAAAGATTGAATCGTCATATAGATAGAACTCAGCAACCAACGGTGAGTAATATTTACTATTTGGACATACCCTTATTAAAAATTGTAAACCAGATTTTACTTGACCAACTTCATGAAAACAAAGATATCATGGAATCTGCAAAAGCAGCTTGTTGCTTGATGTCAATCTTTACCGGGCAGAGTGCCGTTATATTTCAAGATATCGACCAATTGCTAAAAACTAAGCAATTAAAACGTAGCTCCAATCGTGCCTATTATTTGTGGATCGTTGATGCAAATGTAAATAAAAATTTGAAAGGTCAAATTGCTAAAAAAGACAATAAATATAACGAGCATACAACTTGGGCATTTCAAATTCCTGCTATGTGGATTAATAGAATTAGAGAGGCTAACCTTTCCAATCTAACGAATACAGATTTCGAAAAGTCTTTATCAGAATGGTTTTATCATCGTCGTATAGGCCTGATATCAGTTACTTCAATTGCTTTACAACTTTCCTTTCATTTGAACCGTATATGTAAAGATGATCTTACGAAAAATTTCTTAATCGGTAGACAGGTTTCACATCAACCTGATCTAGCGTATGGGGGATTTTCTTATAAACAGTTAAATGAGGTATATGAGCAGTATATATATCTATGGTTTCAAAATAAAAACGAGGTAAATGTTTTAGATCGTCCGCAATTTATTCAAGTAGAAGAGCAAGCCCGCGTAGGAAGTCAGCGTGTATGGTCATTTGATAAAGCGAAAAAATTCTTAAATACATTAAACTCGAAAGTTGTCCAAGTTTTAAAAGAAGAACAAGACATTGCTGAAAAATTTAATGCTTTCAGTGTTTGGATCTGGTTTTGTTGTTTATTGTCTTCAGGCGCACGTCCTGCTATAGGTGCATCTAGTATCAGAGAAAACTTTGATTTTATTACTAATATTGCATATATCCATGATAAGAGCAGTAGATCTCGTCCACATGGTCGTTATTCACCTCTGATCGAATTCGTTGTTAATGAGTTACAGCATTATGATGAATTTATCAAAAACATTAATGCCTTAGAACTAGCTAATACAGCAGATCATATCTATTACCTTTCTTATTGGAAGAAAGGTTCAGAATTCATGAGCTTCACATTGGAGCCACTTACACAAAAGCATATAGCATCTTATTTATCAGAAAACTTTCCTGAAATTGATGAGTTATATCCCAATTGGACGCGCCATTTTGTAAGGAATTTTTTAGAATTGCCCGATGCGATTTTTAAGAGTTGGTATGCGCACGATCAACAAAATGAGATCGGATTTTCAAAATATTCATCTTTACAGCCCTACACCTACATGATTGAAATTCAAGATGCAGTAAATCAGCTGTTTAAAAGACTGGGATTAAAATCAGTGGTGAGCCAATCATGAAAGATGAAGAGTTACAAAAAATTCGAACTAAGCTAGAGTCTTCGACGAATGTTTTATTTGAAAAAATCTCAGAATTTCTTATCCATGAGATCACTGAATCTTGTGAAAAAAAGAAACTTGATGATCTTATTCAAAACGAAATGTATTTGAATCGAGCTAAAGTAGAGAAATACTTTCGCAATAGGAAAATCTCAAAAAAAGATTTGGAAGAATTAAGGGGATTTTGGTCTGAATTATGTGTGAAAAAAAAGCAAGAAATAGAGTCACAAATACCGTGGTTAAAGGATCAATATGAAATTAAGCTTATTCAAAGAGTGTATTCAGCCCTAGTTATTAAAGATATCGAAGCAACGCAAATTAAATTGCTTAGAGGGCAAAGGTTACATGAGTTTAAGCTCAAGTTGCATTTCTTTTGGGAAGCTGAATTACCGAAAAGGCTTAAAACTGATGTTTTTAATGCTGATTTTACGGATGAGCAAAAGGAATTACTTCTTCGACAATTTTTAATGGCACTAATTATTGATTGTGGGTGTAGTCATAAAGAAGACTTAATGGCGATTTTAAGATCACTCAGAGCATATTTTTCAAATGATCAGTTAAAACCATCAGAATTGTCGAGTGGACTTGTATCCTTATATTGTAAAGGTTCATCAAAAACGGGTTATTTATATAATTATCCAGTAGAAAATGAGAAATATGCGAATTTAGTATATCTCGATAATTCATTCCAAATTAAACAAATTTATCTCACAGCTATTAGTTTGTTAATGATGGTGAGACTCATCAATATTATTGAGTTTGAAACTCAAAGCGAAAGGCGTCAGGGAGAAAAAAGGCTAGTTCAGCTTATAGAGTCTATCGATGCTCAAAATGGTGAAGGCTTTGATCAATATATTGATTTGGCTATATTGGATGTCGATAAAAATAGTGTTTTACGAGATTATTTTGCAAAGGAAAAATATCAATTATTTGAGCATGTCGATTACGTGCAGTATTTTAGTCAAAAGAATACGCTTGATGGTTTCACAACAGCATTATCTACTGGAATGTTAGACAGCGCTACACTATCAATATCAACCTTAAAAATGCTTGAGAGACTTGATGCATTTAAAGACAATAAGTCTTTAATAAAGAAATCGATTACTTCCGAAAATAAGTTTGATGATCCGACCGATATTTATCGAAAGCCTAAGTCTGAAAATATCCAAAAGTTGAGCACAGGGTATCATTGTGCCGCAGAAATTAAAAAAGGATTGATAGGGCAATTTCAAGGTAGAAAAAAGACCGAGACAATTAAGCAATTGTCAGAAGATATTCAGTCACTTAAAGAAAGCTACAATAATCAGAAGTATGAAATAGCTAAAGATATTGCGCTTGTGAGTGTTCAGATTGCCTTGATGACATGGTATCGGGATTACCTGGTGAGTGGTCAATCTTCAAATGTTTCTAGAGCAAAAGACGGAATTGCACTGAGTTCCTTGGATACCTACAAATCCTCTTTCGCTGAAGATCTTTTTATGTATGTTGTTACTCATGACCTTGATCTTCTGAAGATGGATGAAGAACAATTTGAGGAAGCATATGAGTATATTTTAAGTGAAAAATTTATTGTTGATAAGCGACGAAAAAATAAAGCATCTAAAAATAATGTTAGGGAGGTGAAATATAATAGCTATGGTAAAGCTGTAAAAAATTTAAAAAAATTTCATAAAAGTTTAATGCATAATTTTGATGTTCCTCGAGTAAATTATTTAGACCAGTTAAAATCTGATGATCTTCAGATGTGTAGATCATCATATATAACCCCAGTGATGTGGGCGCATTTTAATAATTTGATTGGTCGCCAAGTTGAACTGAGTAAAGAACAAAAAAGTATATTCAAAATAATTTGTATGCTTGCTTACCGCACAGGTTTAAGAGTTGGTGAAATTCTTGGGCTAAGGTTAAGCGACTTAGGCATGATTGAACTTGATGTTAAAACAATTGGCTATGAACGATATTATTATTTAACAGCCAGTAATCCTCAATTTATCAAAATTTTTATTCATAATAATTATCATCGTCAGGTTAAAACGAAGAATGCAAAACGAGGAATACGCCTTGATGAATTGCTAACTGAATGTGAATTGAATGAATTTATTGGCCTAATCAAAAAGCATCTTAATGTAAAAGTTGGTCAAAAATGGTTAGGGGGAGAAGATTGTTTTATCTTCCAAGATGAATTTGGTCAAATTTTTTCATCTCGTTTTATTAGTGCTAAGACAAAGGAAATTTTTGATACTTTATTTAATAATGATCCACACGATTACTCCTTTCATAGTTTTAGACACACTGCTACCAACAATTTAGCTTTAATTTTGAAAGGAAGTGAAACATTAATTGAAAGTTGGATCGGCTATTCACGCGATCATATTGTCAAAATTAAGAATTATTTACTGGGTAATACGGACAGTATTGCTGGACGTCAGGATGTTTGGAAGATTTTGGCACATTTTGTAGGTCATTCATCAATTGAGATGACAGCCAATCATTACCTACATTTGGGTTCAATGTTAGTCGGGGATGCATTATGTCCAGATGAAAGTAAAATATCAGCAAATATTGTAAGAGCTTTACTCTCTTGCAGAGTATTCAAGAAACAATTGAATACGTCTCAAATGAAAGAAAAGCTTGAATTAAAAGAAATCTTAGAGAAGATAGCTCCCAATTCAAAGATTATTCAAGACGCAATATTTCCTGAGCGGTGGCATACTCAGATATTAAAATGTGAAGATGTAGAGCAAACTGATAATGTAACCGAAAGGCTCAAACTGAAATCAGAATTGAATGATATTATAGATGTACTTTCAGGAAAAAATGAAAATCTGAAGTTGAAAGAAATTGGGAGAGACTTGGCCTCAAACCTGTATAAAAATAGACACTTTCAACAAAAAAACGATATTTCTAAAAGTAATCCTTTAGACATGCTGTTAAAGCATATCAATAGAAATAAGTCTGGAAATGTATTTAGCGAAGCTGATTTTGAAATTTTCACAGCTGTGCTGGATAGTAACTTTACGTTAGATTATTTTGAGCGCCGTATTCGTCTTATAGATGCTTGTATGGAGGTGTATATCCAAAGCGAAGTAGAGTATCAGGAGTTTGATAAATTTTGTCGTGAGTTAAAATTTATATACAAGCAGTTTAAAGAAAAAATTAAAATATCCAAACGGTCATGGAAGGAAATTAAAGCTGAACTTGAAGCGGCTAAAAGTAAGAAAGGGGTAAGCTTAAAAATTAGTAATGACAACTATAAAGATAATACCTGCCAAAAAATCTTTAGTGATTTATTTTTAGCAGTCATCTATCGCCGTTGGAGTTTAGCCCAGATTAATGATTAATTACTGCGTTAAATAATTTAACAAGTTTAAGAATGTGATTTCAAAAAATGGAGACGGACTACATGAAGGATACCCATATAGATGTAGATCATTGTATTCAAGAAGCTTTACAAGGAAATATCGTTTATTTAGACGATAATTTATATTTAGTAAGTGCTGAAACAGCCTTACAGCAAGTTCTTATACCTGAGCATGTTTGCTGTACAGCACCGTATTGGATCATTGGATATGAGTTGCCTAAGCCGATTCAAAATAAACAGGAATTAGAGTCATTATTTGGATGGCATAACTTTTTTGTTAAATTTGCTAGCAATGCTGATGAATTTAAAGATTTCAATCCTAGAGATGAGTGATTAAACCTTATAGTGTCTCATCCATTCTAGTTTTTAAATTGATTAGTGTGAGTACACGATAACTTCAGTCTGAACTGGATATAAAAGGATGATTTGTGACTAGAAGTGTAAAGAGGCAACTCAGTTTTTTTCTCATCGTACTTTGTGGAGTCATTACTTATACTTATATAGTTGCTCGTCAAGTTGAAAATACGGAGTTGAATTCCAGTGTTCAAGAGCGTGAGCAAGCATTTATGCAGAAACGAGCTGAATACATAAAAAATCACGGCGAGACTAGTATTGCGGAGCAAGAGATGACTCAAGAATTGGCATTCAGAAGTGGGCATGCTTTAATAAATAATTCGTCTTCATATCAGCGTGTTAAAGAGCAAGACCCTGAACAACCTGTAAAGTGAGGTAAATAATATGATGGTAGATCGGATTGCTTCTAAAGAGAGTGCAAAAATAACCGCTGAGTCCGAAGTAAAAAAGTAGGAAGATGAAATTCAGAGGGTCTTAAGGAAGTCCTCAACTGAGATTTCCTGTTCTACATAGAAAACACCATTTTGGTCTGCTTTCATTTTTTTAATAGAATTACCTTGGATTTTATGGATGTCGAGTAGATCTTTAAGTATTTGATCTGCAATTTTATTCTTCCAATCATTTTCTGGGTCTAAAGGAATCGACATGAGTTTCTCCTGGTTCATCGTGTAGAAGCTAAATCAACAGTCATATAGGATGTATGATATTAGAGTTGGTTTAAATTGCTTCAATACGAGTATGACTACTTAAATTTCGATGATCAAATTTTCTCTAAACCCATTTTTTCCTTGCTCCTGAGGATACCCTAAAGGGTTGATCACTAGTCTGCATCCATCGACTACTGTATCGACAGATGTATGTGTATGGCCTGAAATCCATAACTTAAAGCCTTTGACATCTAAATCATTAATAAAATAGGGGTTGAGGGCTGATGCAACAGGGTGCTTACCCCAATAAGGATCAAGACAAGCTAAATGAGGTGGAAAATGCGTAATAACGATCACATCATCTTGCCCTCTAAACTGCATAATATTTTGATGATATTTTTTAAATAGTTCTATGTAGTCATCGGCAGTGATAGGTCTATTTTCATTGCTAATCATGATTTGATCAAAATCATAAATCGATAGTTCGGCACCTTTTTGGGACTGTAAAAGTACCTCAGGAGATGTAAGTGGTGAATTGGAGCGAAAGTTCGTAAACAGCGTGCCACCTACAAATATTTTATCTTGTATTTTGATATGGTTGTCTTTAAGCAGTGCATTCTTTGGGTAATTTTCTTTTAAGAAATCTACGACTAAATTGTAGTTTGAGCAGTAGTAATCATGATTACCCAAAACGAAGATAAAATTTTTTTTCAGACTGTTACATCTTTCTGCAAACTCAATGGCACCACTCAGACGATTAGAAAAATCTCCAGCGTGAACAATGACATCAGCTTCATCTGATAATGAATATTTCGAATTGTGAGTATCCGATAAAATTTGCAGTTTCAATACACTTCCTAAATTAAACTGAATTGCTAAATTTATAGAGTTTCGTAGCTAATTACTTTATACATCAACTAAATATTGTAGAAATTACATATATTAATCTGTATGGATAAGCTTTTAAAAATATTAGTTAATTATTTTTGAAAGTCGATCGATTGTTTTTTGATCATTTAATTTGACCAATTGATTTTATGTACATAAGATAAAGATGTTGCAGCAAAATCTGTAATCAGGCGTAGGAAACCTGCATTTTCATAGGTAAGGAGCTATTTGTTATAAAAAGCTAATAGCTTCTTATAGGCTTTATTTTGCCCAAAATTATGGTGGGCTAAATAGGTGGCTTTACGGCCGGCCATCCCTATGAATGGTTTTCCTAAACTTATTTAGCTCGCCACCATTTCGCCGTAGGAAAGTGAAATGAATGGCCAAATAATCATAGGTGCAAAATGAGCCACACTACTATAAATACATCTTGAAGGTCTCCTAGGTCTACTGTGGATTTTCACGCAGTAGATCATTTCAACTTCACATCAAATTTATCTAACAAAATACGTGACTGGGAGATCTGTCATGGGAACAACTACGATTTTAAAAAATGTATTAGACCGCAAACCAATGGTTGCTTTTCCAACCCAATATGCTCTTAAACCTAGGCATTTTGAAGTGAAAATAAAAGATTTAGAAAATAGCCAAATTATTGAACAGCTGTATAAAGCAGATAATCAACGTTCTACAGAGTACTGGCGTCTGGTAGAAATTGTTGAGTTTATGCAGGAATGTATGTCCAATCCTAATACTTGGCTCACAGTGCTATATTGGATGGATGAAAGTGGGAATATCTATGTAATTGATGGTGGACATAGAGTTTCACTTCTCGTTGCATGGGTTAAACGTTATTTTGCTGATGAACAAGTAGACAGTGCTCCGAACTTTGATGATCAGCAAAAAGCTGATCTACGATATATTCGGGATAGACTAAAAGAATGCTCTGACTTCCAAAAAATAATGACTGATCCTAGTTTGATTAAAATAAAAGAAAATATCGAGAAGCTCAGTATTCGATTTATGCATGTAGTGGGTTCACCTGAAGATGCAAGAAAAGCATTTGAGTCCATTAATTCTAAATCAAAGCGTTTAGATCGATGGGAAGAGGCCCATTTAAAAAATAGGGGAAGAGATACTTTCTATGCAATTTATGCATGCTGTTATCTGAGTGATAATAGAGCGAATTTAATTGATCTGGGTGAAAATGAAATTAACCGTATAATTGTCTTAGGCGAAAAAATTCATAATTTATTGTTTAGAAATATTTTACTAGATACAGACCTAACGCATGGTAAGCGGATTGGATTGGTCACAGAGCTACTTAATATCCTATCTAACGATTCAGATATGGATTCAGATGAATCGGATGGCCAGGCTTTAAGAGTGTACGAAAGATTATCGGGGCTCTATACAATTCTATTTAGAATTGCCAAACCAGAAGGTGATAACCGAAATGTCAGTTTAGGTTTACATCCTCAATTATATTTCTTTAAAGATGGTCGTTTTCAAATCACATCTTTTTTGGCGTGGTTTGCAATTATTGCAGAATTACACAATGAAAATAAACTTCAGTATTTTACGAGTGTACGTAAAAGTGTAGAGACCTTAATTGCTAATTTTCCAATAGCAACTACAGAGACTGTTGGTAAATTTGGAAGTGGGATTAAAGGTCATGATCGACTGCAAATTGTCTATAAAGCATTTATCAAAATTAGTTCCAAAATTAACATCGATTTTGATGATGAATTAAACCTGAATACGATCATCTTGGCTTTGTCTAAATCTTTCGATTATTTAAATTTTAATGAACATCTAGAAGCCGGTTTTCATGGAATTAGGGATGAGCAAGCGATTAAAGATATTGTTGCCTACGTACAAAAATTAAAACCAGATGAAAGGCCAAAATCACATAAATTTTCATTAACAACCAAGACGATTCTTCGACAAAAATTTAATATTCATAATCATAATTTTTGTCGTATATGTGATGGTCTTTTACATTCTCCTTCGACAGAAGTAGATCATCGGATTGCGATGTCATTGGGGGGAGAGGGTCATATAGATAATGCAGTTTTATTACATCCTTACTGTAACCGTTTCAAATCGGATCGAACAGAGGAAGAAGCACGAGCAGCCTTGTTTGGTGCTTAAGTTTATATATGGAAGCACATCAAATACTGATGTGCTTTTTTTATGAAAAAAATACATCAATAGCCTAAGTTAATTTTTACGTTGTTTAAATAATAAAGTCGATTCTGATATGGTAATAGAATCAAATTTTCATTATTTTAAACGTATGAAAACAATAGATTATTACAATCAGTTTGCGGATGAGTTTGCTCTAGCCACGTTGTATGTGGATATGGAAAGTATATACCAACCATTTTTAGCTGAGCTGCCAGATTCTGCACGGATTTTGGATTTAGGTTGTGGCTCAGGACGTGACACTTTGGCTTTTAAAAATAGAGGCTATCAAGTTGATGCTATCGACTACTCTGAAGTATTGGTCGAACGAGCGACTCAACTGACTGGTATCGCTGTTCAGCTGCAAAGTTTTTATGAGGTTGATATACACGATGTTTATGATGGGATATGGGCATGTGCCTCTTTATTACATTGTGATCGTAACCGATTACCTGATGTTTTAAAACGTATTCATGCTGCATTACGCCGTGGCGGTATTTGCTATATGTCTTTTAAATATGGATCAGCAGATAGAGTAAAAGGAGGTAGAGTATTTACTGACTTAAATGAAGAGCAGGCTCAGGAATTGTTAGATCAGTTGGAGGGGGGTAGGGTATTAAAACAGTGGGTTACAGAAGATCAGCGAGCTGATAGACAAGAAAAATGGCTTAATCTGCTTTGGAAAAAACATGCCTGACTTTATCCCTACTGCGAAGGAACAGCTTAAGTTCCTTAAAAATATTCAGCTGATTTTACAGTCAGGTAGTTTTAGTAGCACCTATAAATTTGCATTGCTGATTAGCCTAAGTCGATTGGCAATCGAGAAAGGTGAAGACACAAGCGCATGTTTGACACTTGAGTATACTAATATCTCTGAGAAGTTTATTGAACTGTATTGGAAGCAAGCAGTGCCTTATACCTTTAATGATGAAGGACAACTGATCTTAAATCAAAATAATGGTAAGCAAGCTGCCATTGTGAATCGCATTATTGAGCTTAGACAGATTTATTCTTCGCTTGGATTATTAAGACGAGATTCATTGGTATGGTTGAAGTTAGTTAAAGATGTGGCACGCACTGTTAAAGAGATGCCAGTCCGTTATCTGCAAAACATCAATGGTCAAAATTTTGAGTTTATATATCAACTTGATCAGTGTAAAAAGCAGCTCATACTTTTACCTCAAGTCATGTTTTGCTTAAGACAATTCAGCGCAATTATTGAAGAGTTGTGTCAAAAACGCTGGATCGACTATATCCGGAAGAACAGTAGCAATGCGCCAATCTTGAATCAATTACCGAATCTTGAACAATTCATGTTTGAGCCGAGTCGAAACCAGTTGAATGCAGTTGCGAATGTGTTGCTCGAACTACAGGACTGTAAATGCTTCTACTGCAATAAACCAATGAAAAAAGGGAATTATGCTGTTGATCATTTTATCCCTTGGTCAATGTATCCATCGGATACAGGGCATAATTTTGTGTTGGCGGATTCAAACTGTAATTCTAAGAAAAGTAATTTACTCGCTTCTAATCATTTTTTGCATAAGTGGCAAGAACGTAATGAGGAACAAGATTTGATTATTGTAGATCGGATATCAGTATTAGGTTTTTTAACGGATAAAGAGCGATCACATAAGGTTGCAGAATGGGCATATGCTCAGGGAAGAGAGAATAATTATATTTTTTGGGAATAACTCCTTAATGACTTTTCTAATTACCTAGCGTCTTTGTTGCAAAACGTATTCAAATTTGTATTGAGTAATTTAATTTTTAATGAAGAAGAATGCTTCCGAATTCAATCGTACAACTAATTAGTCTACTTAAAATAGATCAAGGCATTATCTTGACTTTGTTTGATTCTAAACTAACAGTATGCTCAAACATAAGGTAAGGCATAGCGAAATACCATTTATGTTATAAGTATTTGATTATCAGTCTTCATCGACTTTGAGGAAAGTCTATCACTCAGACGGAGCTTATTGATTTACTTATCATGAATACTATAAGAATTTTATAAGTGTGTTGTGTTCGTGATGGGTGCTAAAAAAAAGACTGACTTTACGTGGGAGGTGAGAGTTATAAATGTCCAATCTTATTAAAATATTTTATTAGACCTCTTGCAAAAATCATTTTTTAACCAACCCCATGTTGTAAATCGCAGCAATTAAATTCAGATGTAAACCCATGCGTTTGCGTCTATTTCGATAACGTGTAGCCAGAATTCTAAAGATCTTTAATTTTCCATTAACGTATTCAATTCGAATACGACGTTTACAAATTTCCCTATTTATTTGCTTATGTAATAAAGTTAACGGCTTCTTTTTACTTGCCTTGAATGGCATGAGGCATTTTATCCCCCAAACGAATTAAACCTAAATAACCTTTATCAATCAGCATAAAGGCTTGATATTTCTGCTTCTTACGTTGAGCCTTAAACAACTGGAAATCATGTGTACTCCCATGTGTAAGACCTAATGAAATAATCTGCATCGTTTCATAATGAATGATGAGTTGAGCTTTGATCGTATGTCGTTTTTTCTTACCGCTATAGAATCTTTTCTGTTTTTTTGGACGCTAAATTGTCATTTCAGTTGCATTGACAATAACAACATTGCAATCTATCCCTTCTCCATGCGGTAATTTCTTAGGTAAATGAAATTTATCAGATTTTATTAAAATATTTTCTATTTTATGAATAATTCTGGACGCAGTTGATTCATGGATTTCATAACTTATAGCAACATGAAAGAGCGTGCGATATTCACGCCAATAACTTAGCGTCATTAACAGTTGTCTTCGAGTGAAAGCCTCGAAGGTCTACCTCGTTGAGTATTGACTTAGCTTGACTCTAATACTTCAAGCATTTCTAAAAAGGGTGAGGGTTGTATTCCAATCAGTCGTTTAAACTGACTATTTGATAGCATCTTTACTTTTTCATATTTCATGTACTCATGATAATAGAACATGACTTTTTAATGTGGATAAAAAACAAACAAAACGTTGATCGTTTTGATTTTTGCAAGAAGTCTATTGTATATAAGACATATAATTTAGCTTAAATTATTTAGTACTGGTGATGTTTTGTTTATTTCTTGGATAATACCGTTATGTTACATCTTGGTCATTGTTGCAGCAAATTTAAGCACGACATATTTTGGATTATGGGTAACACCACTTAATGCTTTTTTGTTGATAGGTGCTGAACTTGTTCTACGAGATGTAATGCATGAATCTTTAAGTAAGACAAAGATGCTAAGCATTGTAGTAATAGCCGGTATTATTTCTTTTTTGATAAATGCTGAAAGTAGGAATATCGCTATAGCTAGTTTTATGGCCATAGTTGTATCTTGCATCGTAGATTATTGTGTTTTTCATAAGACTAAAGGGACATGGATAAAAAGAAGTAATACTAGTAATTTCTTTAGTGGTTTTACTGATTCTCTTATTTTTCCATTAATAGCATTTGGGGTATTTAATCCTTATGTCTTTTTTTCACAATGGTTGGCAAAGTTTGCAGGCGGTTTTATGTGGACATTATTGTTAAAAAATTTAATGTCCAAACACTCAAAATAAGAATAGGTGGATGTGTGCTTTTAGGTGATTTAGTTGTATCTACAAAATTTTTAGGGGTTGGTAAAGTTATTCAAATGAATAATGAAACTTGTGAAGTTGCATTTTTTAATTCTCCTCGACAGCCTTATGCCAATGTGCAAATCTGTGAAATTACAGATTTAAAAAAATATACTTTATATGCAGAGCAAGTGGTTTATGTTTTGTATAAGGATGGTTATTGGCAACGTGCACGTTATATTGGTGAGTATCAGAATCATCAACATTTGTTAATGCTCCGTCAAGATGAACGACTTATTGCCAATTTTGCAGATATTTTTGTCTTAAATACGCATGAAGAATGGATTAATCCTATTGATTTTTTAAGTGTGCAAGCCAATGATGCACCATTCTTTTATCCTTTACGTGAAAAATTTATTGCTGCCTATACACGGCAACGTGCGAGTTGTTGTTCGATGGGTGCAATCTTAAGTAGTAGTATTGAGCTTGAAGCACATCAATTGGCTGTAGTGAAACGTGTGATGCAAGATCCTATTCAAAAATATTTATTGGCGGATGAAGTTGGTTTGGGAAAAACCATCGAAACAGGCATTCTGATTCGTCATCATGTGTTGAACCTGCAAAAACAAGCCCAAGTCTTAGTCATTGTGCCTGATGGTTTGGCACAGCAATGGCAAAATGAATTAGCACTCAGATTTCATCTTGAAGATGTCATGCCGTCGGATGAAAATGACAATCCTCAGGTTCAAGTACTTGGTTATCAGGAGTTTTGTAAAACTAAAAAAATGAGTGCAAAAACCATGATTGTGGTAGATGAAATGCATCATGTTGCAGCTTGGGCATGGGGGGAATCTTTAACACAAAATTTAGCATATCATCGTTTAGTCCATGCATGTGAGCAAGCCCAATCTGTATTGTTGCTTTCGGGAACACCACTCAACGGTAATGAAAAAAACTTTTTAGCGATGTTGCATTGCTTAAGTCCAAAGCATTATCAATTGGATGGAAAAGGTATTCAAAACTTTAAAAAGTCAATTGAACAAAGTGAATGGCTCGGTGGTATACGTGGTGCTTTGTCTGTTGAAAATGACAACATGAATATTGAGCGCATTTTAGATGAGTTGAGCCCACACTTTTTAGAAGATATGCAATTACATCATTTAATTTCTGAGCTAAGACCTTTGGTTGATTTATTTGATGGCAGAGAGATTGAAGATGAGGAGCGTCAGCAAGTCATTCAAGCGTTAAATCAATATATTGGTGAACATTATCGGTTATATGAACGTATGTTACGTAACCGTCGTGATAGTAAAGAATTGAGTGTTTTATTTCCCGGACTTGCGGGTGCACGTCAATTTCAATGGTCAATTGCGTCAAGCCAATTGTCATTAGAACAATTGATGCTGGAATATTTAGCACTGCGGTATCCAAGCGATGAGCAGCAACACTTCGCTTGGTTTAAGGATCTGATGGTCAGTCCACAGATGATCATCCAACGTTGTAGTCAAGAGTTAGACGATGCAACAGAAGATGAGGAAAAGTTTTCATTACAAGAAATTATTGCACAGGCAAAGATTGAGCAAAAAGCCAAAGATCAGTTGTTGATTGAAATGATTTATCAGGCTTTAGCACAATCACCAATCTTAAAGCTGATTGTATTTGTTGAAGATCAGGCTTTATCCCAAGAGGTTTATCAATTATTGACGGATAAGTTTGGTGATTGTATTGAGCATAATGCAGCAGATGAACATTTAAAATTTAATGAAGATCAAAATGATATTCGTATTTTAGTATGTGATGCTAATGGTGAGGATGGATTAAACCTACAAGGTGCAGAACGCTTGGTGATTCATTATGCCATGACCCATTCGATTAGCCGTTTAGAACAACGCTTAGGTCGAGTAAATCGTTATTCTGCCAATGTGAAAGGGATACAACCGATTGAAAGTTGGTTAATCGTACCTACATATTCAGGTATCTTTGACAGTTGGGTGAGTGTGCTTATCCATTCGGTGGGGATTTTTAATCGCACCATGGCAAGCTTACAATATGTGTTAGAAGAGCAATTTGCTTTAACATGGAAAGACAGTGTACAGCATGGCATGCAATCCTTTGAGCGATTACAGCAAAAGTTAGGCAATCATCAACAGGCAGATGCAGAGAGCTTTATTGAGATTGAATTAAAAAAAGTGCGTTTTCAAGAAGAATTGATGCGTATGGACGATCAGGTAAAACTTGCTGAGGCCTTTGCAAAAAGTGTTAGTCAATCGGATGATACAGCTGAAGAAGATGCCCAATTATTATTGGGTTGGATACTAGAGGCGTTAAAATTTAAAAAATACCGAGTAAATGCGCAGCAGTTCCGTTTAGGGTTTGTAAGTGACAGTCATGTGAAAGAAGGTGGACGGACATTATTAGATATTGATCGGTTTTTAAAAAATTGTTTGATGGGCATGGATTATAACGAAGCGCTGAAAACTCATATTATGTCGCCATCAAGACGTTTTTTAACCACAGAAGAAGGTAGTGTCTATCCATTGCGTTATGGACAACCTTTTGTTGATTCAATTTTTAATTTGTTGAAGCAAGATGCACGTGGTGCAACATCTGCCATTTTACGCATATTTAAGAAACATAAATTGCCACATCCTCAAATCTTTTTCCAAAGCACATGGTTAGTGAGCCATAGTGCAGAAAATCTTGTGGTCGCAGATGAATTGTTTGCGCCACGCATTGAAAAAATTTGGTTAGATTTTAAAGGTAATGTGGTATCAGAACAGCACCCATTGTATAAATTTTTATTTGTTGCGTATGACAATGTACGTTTAAAAGATTGGTTAGACGAGGCCAGTTTACGTCCAGATGTATGGGATGCAGTCAAGACTAAAATTTCTTTAACCCAATGGCAAAATTGGGTAGAAACAACTTCTGAGCGTGCCGAATCCATTTTAAGAGAAAAATATGTTGTAGAGGGTTTAAAATTTACCTTGGTGAGTATCCAATCTCATATTTATCTGTCACCAGAACAAATGTGATAAATAACGTTTAATAAATTTATTTTTTTATTGCTACTTCAATTATTTAGTTGGGTTGTTGTTCATGTCATTATTAGATCAAGACATATGGTACCGTTTTATCTCGGAGGTAAAAGGGTTAAATTTTGCTTTAGCACCTACACAATATACACATTTTAAACACCCATTTTTACAGCGTTTACAAAAGATCATTTTAGATACTCAGGGCTCAGGCCTAGACCTTGCTTATGCTATTCGGGATGTATTGGCATGTGTGGCTATACAAACAGAATTATATGGCGTACTCAATTTTGTAGATTCACGTTTATCAACAGAAACTAATACACAGGCAGGTATTAAACAAGACCATAGTGGTAACTTTGCTTTAATTTCAGATCAAGTAACATATTCTGAAGTGTATCAAAAAGCTAAACGTCGTTTTATTCGTGCTTTGCCTCTAGATCCGATTTTACAATCTAGATTTGAGCAGTGTAATATCCACGCTTATAACGGTGAAGGACAACGCCAAGCGATTCGCAGCATTTTATCCTCTGATAATAACAGTACTATTTTTGTGCAGTTGCCTACAGGGTGTGGCAAAACCCTGTTAATTCATGCATTAAGTTTATTGCAAGCACAACAACGGTTAATCTTAGTCATTGTACCCACAGTGGGTTTAGGCATTGAACAAGCACAACGGGCACAAGAGGTATTGTCGCAAGCAGGGTTAGATCATCAAGGTAGCTATGTTTGGCACAGTCAATTAGCTTCAGAAGAACGCTTAAACATACGCCAACGCATGAATGCAGGTACACAACGTATCTTATTTTGCTCTCCTGAAATTGCGATTTCAGCATTACGTGCGCAATTATTTGATTTGGCACAACATCAATTATTGGATTCGATTTTTATCGATGAAGCGCATTTAATTGATACATGGGGCACAGAGTTCCGTCCAGAATTCCAATTATTAGCAGCTTTGACACGTTCACTTAGAACGTATCAAAAGACATTGCGTGTTGTTTTAATGTCGGCAACGTTTGCGCAAAGTACTTGGGATTTATTAAAACAACTGTTTCAAGATTCAAGAAGTCCATTGGTATCAGTAAATGGTGGTTTTTTAAGACCAGAAATTCAATTTAATGTCCTAAAAACCCAACATAAATTTGAACATACCGAAAAAGTTTTGGCATGTTTACAACAACTGCCACGTCCGATTATTTTATATAGTGTTAAGCGTGATGATGCTGAAGATTGGTATCAGACTTTACGAGAATTAGGTTTTTCACGTGTGGGATTATTTCATGGTGAAACTAAAATTCAAGAACGAGAAAAGTTGATTCAAGCATGGAAAGATAACCAAATTGACATTATGGTAGCAACATCTGCTTTTGGGGTAGGTATGGATAAAAGTGATATTCATAGTGTCTTACATACCGCAGTACCTGAGAATATGGATCGGTTTTATCAAGAAGCTGGGCGCGGTGGGCGTGATGGTGCAGCCTGCTTATCATGGTTAATTTACTATGAAGAGCAAATCAAAATTGCGGAAAATTTGGCGGAAACCAAATTAATTAGTGTGGAGAAAGGGCATAAAAATTGGTTGGCGATGTGCCAAACTGCAGTAATTGAAGCCAACAACTTGCTCAGAGTTTCTTTAGGAAGCTTTAAAAATGAGCTAGCTAAAAGAACAGACTACAGTTTGGCTTGGAATATTCGTACTTTATTATTAATGCAACGTGCGGGTTTTATTCAATTGCAGTATATGCCAAAGCCAGTATTGGCAGCAGATGCTTCAGAAGAAGAAAAGCAAATATGGCATGATGGTTATCAAGATCAGATTCATATCAAGGTGTTAAAAGATAGTCATGTCAATCAAAATGCATGGCAAAATGGTATTGGCAATCAACGTAAAATTGAGAAACAACAACAGCGTTTACAACTACAGCAGTTACTAGAGTGGTTACAAGCACCACAAACACCCTTATGCCAATATCTACAACAATTTTATGCTTTAGATGGCAATTTACCTGAAAAAAGTTGTGGTGGATGTCCAGGATGCCAAAAGCAGGGTAAAACGGTTTTTACACCAACCTTAGGTCAGTATGTCTATCATTCAAGTTTAGTAGAAAATGATTTATTTAATGAGATTCAATATCTTTATTATCCAGCAACTCGACCTTTAACAATACAAATGAAGAAATTGTATTTACATGGTTGGAAAGATTGGATTGAAAGATTGATCCAAAATCAAACCATTGGGGCAATACGGGCATCAAGAGAAACACTCACGATACTAGGGATATTGATTCAATCTCATTTTTGGGCGGGCATTAGCTTTGATGAACCAGCTATTGGTGTCGCTGAGTTGGTTTTAATTTTACCGACAGAAGACTTTTCACAATTACGTACAGTGCAGCATGCACCTTTACAAATTATTGTTGCCCCTGACAATTTGCCTGATGCCCAGTCCCCGCATCGTTTGTGGTGGGCAACAAAAACCAATAGCCAAAGTTTAAGTGATTTTCAAAATAGAGGAAGATAAAAATGTCGATTGTAAATAATGCCCATCCCGGCTGTAGTATTTTAATCTTATCTACTATTGATCAATATTTGCTAAAAAATCGTGACAAAAGTATTACTTTAGAACAATTAAAACAGCAACTTAGACCTGATAGTTTGGCAAAAACTGAGGGTGCAGCAAAACGCTTTCAAGAGAATCTTGATTTTTGGTTGAAGTATCAAGTTTGGGGCTTAGATGAGACCCAGCAACAGATTTTTTTTAAACCTGAAGATGAACAACAAACTTTAGAATTTAGAGTTTTACAAAAAATTATCCAACTAACCACAGATCAACAAGCTTTTCTAGAGGGCAATGGGGTTGAACCTTTTGTTTTATTTCTAAGTTGTTTAATTCAGCAAGATCGTTTTAGCTTTATTGGTGGGGAGCGTTTAACTGGGGGAAGTTCATCCAATGTTTATGATGCCATTAACCAATATGCACAGTTACAGCGTGTGGTTAACCAGTCAAATGAAGCCGGGCATTTTATTAAATGGGCACAATTTTTAGGTTTTATTGAGCCTGACGCTCAAAATCAATATATTTTAGACCCAACACGGGCAATTTTGCCGTATTTAAAACTGATTTTTTCCGAGAAAAATAGCCTTCCTATTCAAGATTTTATACTAAAACTGGCTGAGCATTTGCCTATGTTTAAGCATGGACGTTTTACCGAATATTTGCGCGATGCGTTACGTGAACCATCAGTAGAGCAACAGTATCAAATCAGTGCCGCGTTGAGTCATGCCTTGCTGCGTTTAGAAGCCATGAATAAAATTAAATTTGAGAAAAAATCAGATGATATTGAGGCTATGCAGTTGCAACTACCACAAGGGATGCCTGCCAGAATGGTCAGCACAGTAAGCTTTAGGAGTATCGTATGAACTTAGAAAAATTTTGGCCAAGCGAGCAGTTTATTGCCCAATGTATTCGTACCGAAGCTGAAGAACTTCCTGAACATGTGTTATTAGCAGTACATGAGCCGATGCATCTGAGTCGCATTGGTAGTGATACTACAACCATAAAAACCGAACAAGATTTATTGGCTGATTTTTTAAAAACTGAGCGTCCAATTCCGATTATTGGGCGCTCAGGTGTCGGAAAATCACATCTAATTCGTTGGATTAATGCACAGTTAAAATTAAAACCTGAATGTCAAAATTGGCATATCGTGCGTATTCCTAAAAATGCCAGTTTACGCCAAGTATTAGAGTTGTTATTGGCAGGCTTAGAAGGTGAAATTTTTGAAAAAGCACGACAAAATATCAGTACAGTCGGTGAGAAACTCTCTACACAAAATGTGGCAGAATTACTACTCACGTTTATGTCACAACAATTGGTGAACTTGCGAACGCAGGTTGATGCACGTATTTTAGATATTAGGACAAACCCTGAATTAAGAAAACAAATTGCGCTACAAGAGCAATCAGATTTAACAAGAATTCGTCGTCATACGATGGAAAATAAAGGCTTATCGGAATTAATTACCGATCCACATTTTAAACAATTTTTATTGCAACCCACGCATTGTATTTATAAATTTGCCGAGCGTTTAACTGCAGGGGCATCTGCACATGATTTGGCAGAACATGATTATCAATTACATGCCAGTGACTTAGATTTTAGTTTAAATGCCGATGATTTATCTATTGGAGCTCGAAGTTATATTAAAGATGTAAGATTAAATACCATATTATCTGCACGGGAAGAGGCAGCAACAGTATTAAATGATGTACTTTCTGATGCCAATAAAGCTTTATTTAAACAATTATTTAGTTTTTCGAGTGGTAGTTTTGTCGATTTATTTAAAGATATTCGCCGTTTATTAAAACAACAAGACAGAACCCTTGTGGTGTTGGTGGAGGATATGGCTGCAATCTCAGCCATTGAAGATGTCCTCATTGACAGTTTATTAGAAGAGTCCATCACCGATGGTGAGCAAGAGTTGTGTGTATTACGTTCTGCGATTGCAGTAACAGATGGTTATTCGGGTTATTTACGTCGTCAAGGTACCATTAAAACCCGTGCGCTTTATGAATGGTATATCAGTGATCAAGTGGATGATGGTGAGCGTTTAAATCAACGTATTGTTGAATTTGTGGCACGTTATTTAAATGCTGCACGTTTTGGCAGTAAGGCACTTTTACAACAATGGCAAACTCAATCTGATCAAACATGGCCACCTATTTGGGCTGAGGCAGAAATAGATGATAATGTGAAGGCTTATGGATTTAGCGCAGATTTAAAGATTCCGCTTTTCCCATTTAATCACAATGCGATTATGGCATTGGCAAATAAATTTTGTCTTGAAGATAACCAGATTAAGTTCAATCCAAGACAAATTTTAAACCAAGTCGTTTTAAAGATATTAAAAAACAATAGAACTGATTTTGAGCAACATACATTTCCATTTGCCAATTTTGCAGAAATTACCATTTCACCGACGGTACGTGGTTATTTAAATGGTTTTGATGATATTTCACGCAGTGTTACTGTAGCTGCCATTTGGGGCTATGAAAGCCGTTCAATAAATGAATTGGCAAGTCGTTTAGATTATCGTATTGCATCCGCATTTGGCTTAACTGATTTTGCAAATTTTTTGCAACATTATGAGCAAAAAGGTAGCGCTATTGTTGCACCTGTAGCGACAACCACGCCTATTGATCTCACAATCACTGCTCAACCGTTGCACAATACGGTACACGCGAGTGTATCCCAAGAGAAAGATCCATTACAGATTGAATTTGAAAGAATTGATCAATTATTAGAAAAATGGTTGCAGCCTAGAAATGCCACCATGCTCGATCAAGAGACAGCAAAAATTTTGCGTCAAGAGTTAGAGCAAATGTTTAGCTTGTATGAAAATACTGATGCGCTAAGTTTTAATTTATCCTCAATTTTAAAAGATAAAATTAAAAATGGTAAACGTATATATATTGATATCCCAAATGCGCAATCAAATTTACCTGGTAGTATTTTAAGTTTCTTTAATCCTAATGATTTAAAAAATGAAGTGCGTTTAGCGGAAATACAAAGTATTAGTTCTGCTTTATTGCGTAATTATGTAGCTAAGCAAAAAGGTTTAAAAGCTTGGGAATATCCTGAAGGTTATCGAGATTATTTGATTTATCAAAATTTTAGCATGCATTGGGTGACATCATCTTTGCAACTATTTATGGTTGAAATGCGTCATCAAGCGGAAGCAGTCATGAAATCACAGATAGAAGCTGCTTATCGTTTAGGTGTATGGAAACATACGGATAACTTACAACAAAAATTAGAGGCTTTATTACTCAAGCAAAATCAACTCGATTATTTTGGCAATATGGCATTGTTTGATGGATTACGTGAGTCATTAAATGATTGGGATAACTTACGTAATGCGTGGTTAGATGTCTTTGCACAAAATGATCATGTGTATGAAGGTAAATTAGCTTTAGATTTATTTAGAAAGGCTGAAAGAAGTGTAGAAATCCATAGTATTTTTCCAGCCATCATTCGAAAAATTCAGTCTGGTCAGAAGGAATTACAAGCGCTATTTGTACGTCTAGATTTTGGTACACGTGAAAACTACAGTTTGGCTTTAAAATTGATGATAAAAAATATTGAAAAAGTCAGCCATCAAGGTAAATATTATCCAAGTCAGAGCAATATTTTACCTAATGCACGTGAATTTATTAAATTTATCCAGGGTTTAGACAATACTGACTGTTGGGAAATGATTAAATCCATTGTGGCGGTATTAACTGAATTAAATACAGAGCAAGCGATTCAGTGGGAAAAAATGATAGCGCATGTCCAGCGTATTGATGCGAGTTATTTAGAGGCTGTAAAGCGGTTTGTGAGTTATTGGCAAGAATTTTATCAACACAGTTATGTTCAGATTAAAGCAGTTAATGATAGTAATGGTGCAGAAAATTTAGACAGTGAGCGGCAGAAAGTCACGCACTTATTGGATAACTTAGAACACACCATACAAGGATTACACGCATGATGTCATTAATGAGCCAAATTACAGCCTATGCAGATGAGCTTGATAAAAACTTAAATATTCAAAGTTTTGCGATCAAAATTGAAGATTGTCGTAGTATTGAACAAAAAATGATTGAGGATGTACAGATGATTCAAAGTCTGGCACATACCTACCGTATTCTAAAAGTACATACGCATTTTGAACACCAACTACAAGAAAAATTCCAGTATTTACTAAGCTTGCTTAAAACGGTCAAAAATATTTGGCAAAAAGACAAAGAACAGTTACGTACAGAAGAAAGTTTTTCTCAGTTGCTAGAATCTCTTGCTTCTTGTCATGAAAAATTTGCTCAAGCATTGCAAAAACACTGGCAAGATTATTCGCAAAATTTGAAAAATGAGTTTTTTGTAGAAAAAACGCTGCTCAATGGGATTGCTCATATTCCGGGGCAGTCTCAAATTTATTTTGATTATGTTGAACAATTTAAACAATTTGAAAGTAAAAGTAAAACACTGCCTGTATATGAGGGTGATGTAAAGGTTTTACAGGAGACATCTAAAAAACTTTATGCATTAAAAGGCAGAATGCAGTTTGATGTACCTGAAGCAGTACAAGCATTTTTTGCACAGTTTAAACAATCAACTAGTACAGTAAACTTACAAATTGTGACGCCTGAAGTATTTCAATGGTTATATACCCATAACTTATTAAATAGTTTTATCGTACAACGCCAATGGAATACTTAAGTGATTAGTAAAAATACACCAGAATATAATGAACTTTTAAAAGCATGTTTGGATAAATTTGAAGAGTATGAAATACAAATGCTCGCTTGGGGCGATACGGGAAGTTTTTTTACACAAACAGAAGTTTTGGTCACGATTCGTCAAGTGTTAAATCAATTTGCGGTGCAAAGACAATCGTTGAATTTGGATGTCACTGCTGAAGATGTTTTTCTTAGCCTGACGCATGATCGTGCCATGCTGATTGAAATTCCGCATCCCGAAAAAGCCATGACCAATTCAGGTTTTTATCGTACACGCATGGCAGAATCGGTACATTTGTTTAAATTGCAACGCCAATTGTTTTGGAGTAAAAAAATTGAAGACAGCAAAACCTTGGTGTCTGATTTTCGTTTTGTACGCCGTCCACGCAGTTACCCACGCCGTGATTTAGCACCTGCTGATATTAAAAAACAATTGGGCGAGCGTTTAGGTCAACGCTTTGTGCCTATATTAGATTGTTTATTAAAAGATAAATTTAAACTGTCGGGCTTCCAAGAGCGCTCTTTATCTCGGATTTTGACTGAATATACCCATATTAAAGCCAGAAAACCGAAAGATTCTGCGTCTATTACGGGCAGTATTGTCTGTGCAGGAACGGGCAGTGGTAAAACCATGTCCTTTTATTTGCCGGGTTTAACCGCCTTGGTGGATAACTTATGTTATTACAAGGCTTCTGGTGTACAAATTCTTGCGATTTATCCACGGCAAGAATTACTCAAAGATCAGTTTTATGAAACGTGGAAACAATGTCGTGAGTTAGATGACTATACTCAACAAAAAATTGGTCGAAAACTGCGTATCGGTACTATGTTTGGGGTAACACCGATATCGGTAACTAAAGAAATCCAAGATCGTAAAGACAAAAAATCATTAGGTAATTTTGATTTTTTACATTGTACAACGCCAAATTGTCAGGGGAAAATGCAATGGCGCTTGGTAGATGTAGAACACGGCATAGAGAGGTTGTGTTGTAGTAAGTGTCATTTTACTGTAGCTGAAGATGAAGTTTTATTGACCCGAGAAAAACAGCGACATACGCCACCTGATATTTTATTTACGACCACCGAAATGTTAAATAGGCATTTGGTTAATCCTGAATTACAGCATTTGTATGGTGTGGGCTATGCATCAGCTAAGCCTATTATGGTATTGATGGATGAAGTCCATACTTATGAAGGTACGACTGGAGCACAAACTGCGTATTTATTAAGACGTTGGTTACAAATGAGCCAAGCGAAACCACATTTTGTAGGTTTATCGGCAACTTTGAGTGATGCAGCCAATTTCTTTGCCAATTTAATTGGTGCAAAGAGTAATCAAGTGGTATTACTCGAACCAAGTCGAGAAGAAATGGTTGATGAAGGAGCAGAATATATCCTGTTATTACGTGGTGATCCTGTGTCACAGACGGCATTACTATCAACCACGATTCAAACTGCAATGCTGACCAAACGTATTTTAGACAATAAGCAAAAAAAATCAGTTGGAGTTTGGGGTAATAAAACCTTTATTTTTACCGATGATTTAGACATTAATAACCGTTTATTTCATGCTTTAGTGGATGCTGAGGGTTTGAAATATCGTTATGGTGGGTTGTTACCAAATCCGGATCAAAAGCCTTTATCAGATTTACGTGCCAATCATGATATTGAAGAAAAACGCAAATATAAACAAATCAGTTTTGGGCAGGATTGGCGGATTGCTAGCCAAATTGGTCATCAATTTCATCAGGATCGGGCAGTTTTAGGTCGAACCTCAAGCCAAGACAGTGGTGTAGATACCCAAGCCGAAGTGATTGTTGCGACTGCATCTTTAGAAGTTGGTTTTAATGATCCTGAAGTGGGTGCAGTGATTCAGCATAAAGCACCTCGTGGTGTTGCCTCTTTTTTACAACGTAAAGGTCGAGCTGGACGTTCTCGAGAAATGCGTCCGTGGTTAATTGTAGTTTTGTCAGAATTTGGTCGAGATCGTTATATCTTTCAACGCTATGAAGAATTGATTAATCCGCAAGTTAAACGCCGTAGTTTGCCATTAGATAACCGTCATATTCAAAAGATGCAAGCTGCTTTGGTGTTGCTCGATTGGCTGAGTTTAAGGGTTAATGTAGGCGATAAATCAATTTGGAATGTCTTTAAATATCCAACGTATCGTACAGATCAAAATCCTAAAACACCACGTAAAGCATTGGCAACAGTGACGGAAAAAATTGAACAATTATTAGATGATCAAACTGAATTTGAAAATTTTAAGACCTACTTGAAATATGCTTTAAAAGTTGAAGATGATGTGGTGGATCAACTGCTGTGGGAATCTCCACGGTCTATTATGTTGTCGGTGATTCCAAGTATGCTACGTCAGTTGAAAACCCATTGGCGTGTGCACAATATAGAATGGGCGGGTGTACCTAAAGCAAGTTCACCATTACCCGAATATATTCCTGAAGCTTTGTTTGCCGATTTAAATGTACCTGATGTCAATATTGGTTTAAGTCGTGGTCAATATCCAAAATGGGAAAGTTTGGGTTTTTACCAAGGCATGCGTGAGTTTGCTCCAGGGCGTTTATCGAAGCGATATGCCATTCAATGGAACGGTTGTGATTGGCTTATTCCATCGAATTTTAATCCTAAAACGGTATTTGATGGTGAATATCTCTTTGAAATGACGGATGCTTTTGGCGAAGATTTGCATGATGAAGGCACAGTAATCACTTCAGATCAGCAAGTGATTAATATTTATCGACCCAAAGAAGTTCGTACGCAAGTGTTAGATTTTAAATTTAACTTAAAAGATAAAAGTAATGCTGCAGTAGAATGGTTGGCAAACTTTCATGATTTTTCAGAGATTGTGGAACCACCACCACAAGGTGTATGGTCTAAATATTTAAAGCACATTAAATTCTGTTTGCACAAACATGCCAGCCCTGTTGAAGTCACACGTTATAGCCATACCACGCTGGCCACTTTAGATTTTAAAAGTGGTGAACAACGGCATCTTGAGTTTATTTGGCATAAGCAAGGTATTAAAGCAGCGATTGGCACAAAACAATGGGTAGATGGCATTTGCTTTAGTTTTGAACTGAATGATGCGGATATTATCCGTATTTTACAAGAAGAGAAAGTACAGCAATCCTTACGTATTTTATTATTTAAAGAGCGTTTAAATCAGTGTAAAAGCTTTAAAAATAACGTTTTTAAAGCTAATTGGGTATATGAATGCTACATGGCAGCTTTGGCAACACAAATGAGCAATGCCCCTGCAGATGTAGACTCGATTGTACATTATGCAGTGAATCAATTGACCACAGTACAAGGACAAGTTGTTTTACAGGATATCCCATATAGCTTGTTCCATTCAGACATTGAAAATGATGATTCTGAGCAAAGACTACAAACTGAACTCATTGAATTATTTCAGAACCCTAAGGTTATTAATGAGATTAGCCAAGCTGCAAGTGCTTTATGGCAGCCAATTTCAGACTTGCCAGAACTCATTGAATTTGCCCGTAAAATTACTGAAAATACCTTAGCTGCAGTTTGTAATCAAACTTTATTTACGTTATTAAATGATGCCGATGAACGTGCAGTATTGGTGGATATTGAGCATGTTGATGAAAAGGTCAATGTCTGGTTGACCGAATCGGAACAAGGTGGTTGTGGCATTATTGCCAGCTTGGCTGATTTATATGTGGAAGATCCACGCCGTATTTTAAATGTATTTATGAAGCATTTACGTGCGGGAGAATATGAACAAGTGGATACGTCTTTGTATAAATTATTACGAGACTTACCAACATCAGCAGAATTACAGTTATTATTTACTGAAGTTAGACAGGCTGAAGATCATCAACAGCGTAAACATGCTAATCAGACTTTACAAGAAAAACTGTCAAAACAGGGCTTTATTTTGAGTCAAAGTTTTTTAAATCTTTTATATTCTCGTGTGTTACGCCCGGGTAGTAATACTGAATCGGATACGGAATTACTGGCTTTATTAAACCAATGGGTAGATTTAGAACAAAAAACTGGTTTAGAGTGGGCATTAAATCTATTTACCCATACTGCAGCTTTTGCACAGTCTAGTACTAAAAAATCGGAAGATATTTTTAATTTACATTGCAGTTATCAAAGTTTGTTGTGGCCAAAAGGGCAGGTGGTGAGAGATTCAGAAATGAGTTTCTATAATCAATTTAATCCTAAAAATCTTACAGAGCGGTTGTTGGTGAAACAATTGTTTGCTGAAGATATTGCCCAAGTGGTTTTTGAGGGGGAAGTTTCCGTTATACACCAACAATTGGTGCAACATGGCATTGTGGATGTGGTTTGTAGCGAAAAAAATGATACCAGTGTTGGCAAAGTTATGTTGATATTGCAAGAGCAACATATTGATTATTATGGATTATGGTTGTATCCACGTGTGATTGGTTTGTTCTCTGAAGATGGATGCATCATCATAAGACTTGAATTAGCTGAAGCAGTACAGTGAGTTTGTTATGCCTAGGAAAATATATCTTAATCAATCACTTGGTAGACGACAATTTAAAGAGTTATTCAGCACTTTATTACTAGGGACATTGTTTAACAAAGATGAGCTATGGATAGTATCACCATGGATCACAGATTTTGAACTGGTGGATAATACTGCAAACCAATGGAATGCTTTGGTGCCTAAATTTGAACCTCGTTATATTCGTTTTAGTGAAGTACTCATCATGCTTATACAAGTTGGTGTGCCGGTAAAAATTGTGACTCGTGAAGATCCCATTAATTTAACATTTCTGACCACTTTACATTATCAATTAAATGATCATGAGGGATTGGCAATTTGCTGTGTCGATAAATTACATAGCAAAGGTGTAGTGTGTAGGGATGGCATGATTGAAGGCTCATTGAATTTGACCTATTCAGGGGTAGAGTCAAATGATGAAGTAGTGACGTTCAATACCGAACCACGCACGATTTCAGAGTCTGTACTTGAGTTTAAAAAGTATCAACAGTGGGAGAAAATACACAATGTATTATCCAGAATGGTTAATTGATTTTTTCCAAACCAATCGGATTCAATTACAACGTATTGATGCCAATGATTATAATCCAGATCAATTAAGTGTCTTAAAAGCATTCCTTGATCCTATTTCACAAAAAAAGCGCTATTTTGCTTTGCCTTATGTTGATAAAGACAACAAGGTGTCGATTTATGTTGGTGGTGCAGTCGACTTACGCGAACTTACAGAATTGACATCAGTTTTACGCAGTACACTTGGCACTGCCTATATTGCAAATTATCACATCTTCAAAATGCCCTGTGAGGATAATCTTGCTGCAAATGTTTTATTGGCACAATTTTCTGCGGGTTTATTGGTTATAGAACTTTATCCACACAAAGGTAAAACATCGGAAATAGCATCGGTTTCGAGGTCAGATATTTATTTAAATTTTGAATTGGTGAATCGGGTAATTCGCAGCTTAAATCATCGTCCACGTTTGGTACAACTCAGTAAACGTCCTGTAGGACGGATTTTACGAGATTTCTATTTGGCGCAGAAAGAGCAAGATATCAAAACTGTACAGCAATGTTTTGAAGAAATCAAAACCAATGCCAGTTTGGGTGCAAAAAACTTAGTATTTTTAGATATTCAAACTTTGGCGATTTCACAGCAATGGCAAGATGTATTAGATCATCCAAAATTGAAAGATATAATTGATGATTTATTACCAACACAGGTATTTTATTATATTTTGCAGGCCTTAACCGTAACAGGTGGACATCAGTTATTGGAGGAGAGGATTTCGCCTTATACCGATGTGCAGGCTTTACAAACCTTATATCATCCATTTAAAGCCATTTTTAGCCGGTTACCCGAAGTTAAGAAAGATCCACAGTATCTTTTGCAGTGGCAACAATGGTTTATTGGTGCTGTATTGATGGGCAAGCAACACTATTTTGAGCAATTGCCTCATTTTGTGGATCCCAAATGGTGTGAGCAGGTCTTAAAATTTGTACATGATAAAGTTAATGTTACTGAAGTATCTCATGAACATACATGGCATTTAACTAAGCCAAGCAGCATCGAACAAGTTGCTGCCTACTTAAAGCATTGCATACAACTTGCCCCTGAATATTGGCAAGAATATTGGCAGTGTTTAGAACAGACACCTGTACAGATTCGGGTAAAGATAGAAAAGAATACGCAACTTTGTCAGATTTGGGCAAAAATAGCAGCCTATTGTAGCCAAAAAATGGTGTATCAATGGCAACAATGGTTTGATGAAATATTAGTAAACCGGCAAATAAACACTGACCAGATGTTATTACGGTTACAAAATGAAAATGAATTATGGCGTGTCAGTAGTTTTGATGAACAACAATGGTTGAAAGTTTTAAATATCTCAGATCGAAAGCGTTTGCTATTAGTCAGAAATGCTATGCCAATTTTAGTTGACTGGTTGATGCAAAACAACGTTAAAATGCACGAAAAAACGGTTTCAGTGATGTTGTCATTAATCGTTGAAGATGAGCAACATTATCCAGGAGATTTTTCATTAGCGTATGTGTTGTCTAAATATTGGCAGTATGTGCGAGTGAATCATCAATATGACGAACATATGTTGGCAAGTTTAATTGAGCTTTGGGAAAAGGCAGGTTCTGCATTAACACGTCCTCGAGCACTTAAAATTGTTGAGGTTTGTAAACAGATACCTAATATGAATAAATCGGTAGCTTTACAGAAGTTTGAAGAGATGATATTCAAATCCTAGTTTCTAAATATAATATTTTTTATTAAAATTATTAAGTAGGATAGGCCTAACCTAAACTAGAAGCAACTTCTAATACCTTGATAGTATTGTGATAACAAAGAGAAATTGTTTTTGAATACATACGAGATATTGAAGAACTGTATTCAAACCTAGATTTGGAATGGAGTAATGTAGTATGGTAAATAATGAAAGTTCAGTTTTGATTGCGAGATCAATAATACATTTAATAGATGAATTACAATTAAAGTTAAGAACATTTAATGTTAATAGTGATGGAATAAACTATTTGATTTTAACTGAATTATATAGCTTAAGAACGAGAGTCTATATTGTAATGCATGAATCTAATTTTTTTGAGTTGGATCATGAAATTTCTGATATGGAGATCAATAATACATTTCAGTCCATAAAAGATATTTTAAATAAAAGTGAAGATTTAATTTTATTAAAAAAAATTGTTTTCCTTGTTTCTATGCTAATTGCTTCGATAGGAGTGGGTGAAGCAGAAAATGTATCCAAAATACTTAATAAAATTAGAGATGTTAATTACTAAAATGCCTTTGGATATGTAGTTTTTTGGTAATATCGTATTTAATAGGGGTTAGTTCGCCACAAGAAAATTATTTTCTTGTGGGAGTTATTAAATTATCTTGATAAAAACTCAACATAGCCTTTCTTTCTAAGATCACAGGCAGGGCATGCATTGCATCCATATCCCCATGGATATAGAGTAGATCGATCACCATTATAGCAGGTATGCGTTTCTCCGATAATAAAGTCAATTGCTTGTTGCCCTGCAATAGATTGCGTCAATCTCCACGTTTCACATTTATTGATCCACATAAGGGGGGTATCAATAACTATTTTCTTGTCTAATCCTAGACTTAAAGCGACTTGTAATGCTTTAATAGTGTTGTCCCTACAATCTGGATATCCTGAAAAATCTGTTTCACATACACCCGTGACTAAATGTTCGATGTCATATTTATAAGCAATAGTACTTGCAACATTTAAAAATAATAAGTTGCGCCCTGGAACAAAGGTATTTGGAAGATTTTCAGTTTCGGTAATATCAATATCATGGGTTAATGATGTGGTATTTACTTTCGATAAAAAATCTAAGTTAACGATATGATCAAGCTTTAGTTTGTTTTTCCAATTAGTATTGATGCTTTCAATTGATTGTAGAATTTTTTGTCTACACTCCATTTCAACATGGTGTTTTTGACCATATTCAAATCCAACGGTATAAACTTCATTGAATTTTTCAAGAGCCCACATCAAGCAGGTTGTCGAATCTTGTCCACCAGAAAACAAAACTAAAGCTTTATTCATATTAAATGGCCTGCTTTCTTAGCACTTTTTTTAGAGAACGTACTAGATAATTGGCTAATATATCAGTGTCAGTGGGAGTGTTTTGTATGCCATTCCACGGTCTGATGTCTGTAATACTGAAGTTCCATGTACCTGAAGTCCAACTAGTATATTCTTTTAAAGTCTCTAACCCAGGAATGAAATCATCTTTTGTTCTAGCTCCATTGCTATATAAATACTCCATTACGAAGCCCATAGCAACTAGGCCAGCCCCATGTTTTAAACGTGAGTTTTTAGGAATCATTCCAATCCACTCAGGTTTGAAAACTTCAATTACAGCTGAAAAGAATTCGTTTAGAAGTAGATATGATTGTATCTCATAATCTTCTTCTTGTAGGATCTCTCTTAATGCGCCATTTGTTGTGGAATTACTTACAATTTTTTGTAAAGCAGTATCACTTATTACACCCTTAGGACATGTATGTTGTTTAATTTGTCCATTTAAAACAGAGTCTTTCGTGTAATTGAGTCGATCAACAATACGTGCAGAAAACTTTTTAGATGAGAATCTTTCTGGTAAACCATCAATTGTAGGTAATAATTCGTAAATTAAAGTGCGGGGCAATGGTCTTGTATTATTGATTAATACAAATTGTTGGCGCAATTGATTATAGTCTTTACAGATTAAACCTGAAATAAATACTTCGAAGTCTGGGCGATTTGCACCAGACAAAGCTGTTAGTCGTTGTTGCCCATCAACGATATAGCCTGGTTTCCCTTGTTCTGTATCAACAGTAATTTTAATTATATTTTCATCAACTTCTTCAACAGTCACACCTTCGAGGAATGCCACAATTACAGCATTTGGTAAAAGGGCATTAGTATCACTTAAATAGTTTCTAATTTCTTTAATATGGTTAGAAACTTGATGACGTTGGAAACCGACTAGATTACCACTATCATTACGTCCAATACGCTCGATGTCTGAAAATTCAAAAATTTCAGAAACTGGTGCTACGAATGAAAAGACATACTGTCCCGAAGCTTGTTTAGCTCGTAGAGCTGTGTATGTAAAAATAGCCAAGTTTACTTCTCCAAAATGTTTTGAACGTATGTATGGTAAATACTGAGATTGTGGAAGCCTCTGCGTTTGTTGCGATTACTACCACGGAAAATAATGACTTCTATGCCACAATCTTTACAGATACTGCATTGGCAATTTTGCCAAGGTCGATCTAGTAGAGTATTTTTCATGAGCGCACGAGTTTTTTCTAATTCTCGCACTTGTTGAGGTGTATGACCTTCATGTGACTCTAAGAGCAAATAAGAATGATAGTCGATGATGATATCTAAAGTTTCTTCAACCGAAGTTAACCCTTTATCGAATGCTCGGATAGTATCCAATGCCAAGCGCTCTTTTTGGATCAGAGTTTCTGTATTTAATATCCCCATTTTAATACCTTGCATAAGACGGTAGTTTTCTGTCGCTTGGGGGATACGAATGGCTGTGTAGAATTTTATTCCATCTCCATCAGGCATAAAGTAATTGTTCTTATTATCTTTAAAAGCCTTAATAAGTGGAGATGTTGAATCAAAACTGGTTATCCCATATCCAGTAAAATCTTGAATATAGTTTGCTTTTGCAAAGCCTAATAAATGAATTTTAGTTTCAAGTTTAATTTTACTTCTAATGCTTCTTAATACTTCATGAATAGTCGGCATATTTAAAGGCACTAAACCTCCGACAGCAAGATACTCATATCCCATTTTTTCTAGATCTAGAGCGGCATTACCCATACTTTCTGGAGACCAACCTTGAATAGGTGCAATCGCTTCAAATGGTTTGCCTTCAAATTGATTGATTTTTAAAAATTCTTCTGCGTTTTGTAGTGTTATTTCATAGCGATCAAGTGTAGATGACTTATTTGAAGCTAATAAATCACTTGCTGAGGGGTTGTTTAAATCACAGTCGAAAATGATGTGATCGGGAGAGCATCCGTGCGTGAATTCTGCATCTATATAAAAATCGATAACTTCTTGTGGTGAATAGGCAGGTGTTGGTAATGCGGCATAGGCAAAAGCCCCACAGTCACCCATAACCATTTTATCAAGATGATGTGGTTGGTCATATCTTAAAAATTTTCGAGCACCTTCACGCAATAAACGCTGTTCTTCCGCAGTACTATAATGAACTTTTGATCCAGATAATCCTTTAACCTGTCGAATAGAACTCATTGACATCAGTAGTCCATCGTAGGGTTCAGGTACGACCATTTCATGGGCATATTTGTCATCCCAGTAACGTTTATGTCCCGGTTCATGACAATCCTTAATAAAGTCATAATTAGGATTCACGTAATCTTGGGTATCTGAATAGAGAAACTTCATTGATTGCTGCTTTGATTGTAAGTGTGGATAAGAAACTCCTGCAGACGTTTAATGTCTTTAGAGGTGTGTTGTAACTCGTTCCAAGGTAAATTTAATCCTTGCCATTCACCACTGGTCCAAGCGCAAGAGGACGAGATTTTACCTAATTCTGAACAAAACATCTCATAAATATTTTTGGTACTCTGAAATTTTCGACTATAGATTTGATCCATAAGGACGCCCATAGCTAAGATACCAACAGAATGTGTTAAGCGACTTTGCTTTGGCTCTTTCGACCAAGCATCGGGGAAAGTTTCTTTTACAGCATTCCAATAGGTGATCAAAATTTTATATAAACCTTCCATGTTTTTAATATCGCCATTCTGATCTTTAAATGTAGCCAGAGCACCTAAAGGGTTAGATATGCTGTTACGAATCATTTGTATTACAGACGAATCGTTAATATATGCTTCTGATTTACTAAAGCTTGAACGCTTTATTATCTGGTGAAATGCTGACGTAGGATCATCATTTAATAGATAGCAGATCTCAGCAGGTAATTTTCGACTATTGATTTCCCTCGGTAAAATTACACTTCGTGTGCTAGGTAGAAGTTCGTTAATTAATCGGTTTGGTAAAGGCTTTACTTTATTAATCAATATAAATTGTTCACGTTGAACTTCAAGGTTTTGAGAGATAAAACCCACAACAGGAATTGGTAATGTAGAGTTCTTGGTATTAGCTAGAGCTAATGCCCTTTGTTGACCATCTACAATCCAAGCTATTCTTTCACCTTGTGGAAAGATAGGGAGTTTTAATGAGCCAGATTGGGAGATACTGGAATCATTGGCAGTTTTTGTTCCTCTTGATTGGGTAAATTTAATTTCAGGTGATAATGCTAAAATAATTGAATTAGGAAATATGACGTTTCTTAAATCAAGATATTCAGTGATACCTTTAATATGTAATTTAATTTCTGGGCGTTGAAAACCAATTAGATCGCCGTCAGTAGATGTTTTTAATCGACTAATATCAGCAATTAAATTTAAATCTTGTGCGTAAATAAAGAAGGTGAAAATATTAAAGTTTTCACCTTGTACAGTTCTGAGTGCTTTGACTGTTATAAATCTATTATTGGGCATTCATTTTCTCATTTTTTATATGTCGCCATAATGCCTGAAATCTTGATTGTTCACATGCAATCATTTTTTCATCGCGTAAGAAACGTAGTAACTTTGAACTTTGTCCATTACAAAAATCCCAACCTTCTAATATAAGTTTGGATATTTCGTCATCAGTTAATTTAGGGCGTATAATTTTTGGTGCGATTGGTGGTAATGACTTTATGTATTGAGTAACTAAGGATTTTGCTGTAGTTATATCTTGATTAGGCGAGAAAATATATTTAATAAAATGGTGCAGGCATCTTTGGCAATAGTCCACCATAGTTCCTTTGAATTCGCTATTTTCTATTCTGTAGTCATAAGGGATATATAGTTTTTGTAAGTGTTCCGGTAGTTTTTGAACAGACTGTGGGTGTAAGAACAGTCTTATTTTACTTAAAGTGCTCATATCCAACCCTGATAAAAAGGGCAGAATCATATTGAGATAGTTTTGTGGCAGAGCTATAAAAATACATTCTGCTTCATGAAGTAAATTTAAATTGTTATTTGATATGCGCGATATTTTTTCCCACCATATAGATTCATTTATACGCCATTTAGAAAACATTGATTTAAGTGAATTTTGCCCTTCTGAAATTGTAAGATCGTAATTAGGGATCATATCTCCGCCATTAACGATTCCTAGTCCAGCAGATAAAAAAATGATTTCAGCATCAATAATTTTTTTGGCACGTAAAATCTCACTTACAGAACGCCCTTGATATATCTCGATAGCAGTTTTTTTTTGTTTAGCACATTGAATTAAACTCAACCAATGATTTATGAAAAAATCTACATTTTCAATATCATACATTTTTTCTGAGGGTTCGATTTTTGTTAATTTTGATAATTTTCTATTAGTACAGTTGCTGATTATGATGTGGTTCATGAGCAGTTGAGTTTTATTTGCAATATAATATTTTAGCTTCTTATCTTAATAACTGCAATATATCAGAAAAAATGATATGTTATTTATTTAAGGTGTTGGTCTATATTTTTAATATTTAAAAGATTCAATTCGGTATGACAATCAGAAAGGCCACACCAAAATAATAAAGAAAGCTACATTTGATTGTTGCCTAACAGCTATTGTGGCACTGGTTATTTATAGGAGGATTGCCGATGAAGTTATTATCAAATGTCGCTATCTGTGTTAAAATAAACGCAGAAATTAAGTTTTGTTACATATAAAAAGAAGAAAAATTTCCCAGTTCAATTCCCAACTTCACAGAGACAACCTTGTACATGAGATGTATAATTGATTGTGTATTTTGAATTAAATCTTTTAATTTCATGTTTTTATGGTCGAGTTAGGCGGTCGCCACCTCCACCAAAATTCTTGTTATAAATCAGCTGCTTATTTAAGTGGCTTTTTTATTGCCTAAATTTTATAAGCGATTTAAAAAATCAAATCAAAACTGGAGCGAATACGCTCAATCAATAAATGCTTCGACTCTGACAAATGGGTATTTTTACGTACCATCAATTGGGTCTGAGCCATGTTGCACAGCTCGGAATCAATAGTTAAAGCAACGGCCTGACCTTCTTTGACTGCATCTGCAATATCTGCATAGCGCATGGCGGAAATCCCATGTCCAGCCACCACATAATTTTTTAAGGCATAAATAGAATTGGTGGTCAGGCCAATATTCAGGTTCACTTGTAAGCGTACCATTTCACTGTCGAGTAGCTGACGAAAACCATGCCCTACGGGCATTAAGGCAAATTTATAGGCTGAAATTTCAGAGAGACAAATACGATGCTTGAGCTTGGCAAGAGGATGACCGGCAGGAACAGCCAGAATAAAAGGTTCTGTTTTATGAGCAATGGTGCTGATGTCTGTATGAAATGGAGGATTATACGCCAATCCAATATGCGCCAAGCTGTCCACAATATGTCGTACCACATGCTGGGCACTCATTAATTCTAACTGGATTTCAAGATTTGGATATTTATGATGCACATGTCGAAGTACATCATAAATCATATGTTGCATATAACTTTCGCTTGAAACAATATTCACTTTGCCAAGTTGAGAAGATTGCAGCTGAAATAAACTGTCAAATAATTCATTTTCACGATTTTTATTTTCCTTGAAATACTCAAGTACCAGATAGGCGGCTTCAGTCGGAATAATATGCCGTCCCTTACGTTTGAACAGGTTTATTTTTAATTCTGATTCAAAGAGTTGAATTTGTCGGCTCATGGCGGACTGTTCAATATTCAGGATATCTGCCGCTTTGCGCATCGAGCCAAACATCATCACCGTATAGAAATAACGCAAACGCTTTTCATTGATTCCGTTCAGTGGCGCAAGGAATTGCAAGTTTCTGTCCATAAAAACTCTGATGCTTTTAAAGCATCAGTATGCCGAATAAATTATATTGTTATCAAGTCAGGAGCATGCTTACATTGTTTTGAACAATAAGAAGATCTAGATAAAAAGGAGTTTTAGATGGATTTAATGACCTCCCATCAGCAACGGTTAGACCAGATTTACAAGAAAGTAAGCTGGCGCCTGCTGCCATTTTTATTGCTGTGTTATTTCTTTGCTTATCTGGACCGGATCAATATCGGATTTGCCAAGTTGCAAATGCAGCAGGAGCTGGGCTTTAACGATGCAATTTATGGCATGGCAGCCGGCATATTCTTTTTAGGTTATGTCCTGTTTGAAGTGCCAACCAACCTGTATTTTGAAAAAGTCGGCGCCAGAAAAACCATTACCCGTATCATGATTTTGTGGGGCCTGACCTCCATGTCGATGCTGTTTGTCACCACCCCACAAATGTTTTATATCTTGCGCTTTTTGTTGGGTGTATTCGAAGCCGGTTTTGCCCCGGGCATGATTTTCTATCTGACCTATTGGTATTCCGGTGCACGCATGGCACGTGTGATGGCGATTGTTATGCTGGCTGGGCCGCTCGCTGGCATGTTAGGTGCGCCGTTATCGACGCAAATTATGAGTACTTTCCATCAGATTTATAATCTTTCTGGCTGGCAATGGTTATTTTTATTAGAAGCTGTGCCGACCGTGCTGTTGGGCTGCGTAGCGTACTTTTATTTAACTGATCATCCCTCACAAGCAAAATGGCTGTCCCAAGAGGACAAAGCCTTATTGGTGAAAGAAATTTCCCAACATCAGTCTGCCACTGGTCATAGTAATTTTAAAGCGGTATTAAAGGATCCTTGGATTTATTTCATGGCCTTAGCCTACTTCACCATTATCTGTGGGATCTATGCGATTGGCTTCTGGCTACCATCTTTACTGAAGTCGGGTGGTATCCAAAATTTGCAGATGATTGGTTGGCTGGTGGCGATTCCATATTTATGCGGTGCAATTTTCATGATCATTTTTGCCCGCAGCTCGGACAAATGGCAGGAACGGAAATGGCATTGTGTAGTGCCGACGGTATTGGCCGGAGTCAGCTTGATGTTGTCGGTGATGAGTGCGAATTTCCTGCTGTCCTTTATTGCGATCTGTACCGCAACGGCTTTTATGTTTAGTGCCTATACCATTTTCTGGTCGATTCCATCGAAATACTTAAGCGGCAGTGCGGCAGCAGGCGGAATTGCCCTGATTAACAGTATCGGATTACTCGGTGGTTTTGTCAGTCCCAATATTATGGGCATGGCGCAGTCAATGACCGGTTCCATGCTGGCAGGCTGGTTCACGATTGCTGTGATCATGATGCTCGGTGGCGCTTTCCTGATTTATGCCTTCAGACTGAAAAAGCAAGCTGTGCCTCAGCAAGCAACACGCACCGCTTTAATCGTCGATAAATAATCAATCATGCAGCATAGGAAGGATTCAAGATATGAAGAAAATCATCATTGCAGGCTTTCAACATGAAACCAATACCTTTGCCCCAACCAAAGCAAGCTACGCCGATTTTGTCCAGGGCGGGGGATTTCCGCCACTCAGCCGCGGCGCAGATATCCTGAAATTTCGGGAACAGAACATTCCGATTGGCGGTTTTATTCAACAAGCAGAACAATTCGGTTATCAACTTTTGCCAGTGATCTGGGCGGGTACTTCACCTTCAGCGCATGTAGAGCAGGACACTTACCAGCGGATCTGTGATGAAATTATTGCAAGCATCCAGCAGCATCCTGCAGATGCGGTGTATCTGGATCTGCATGGTGCTATGGTCAGTGAACAGGTGGATGATGGCGAAGGCGAATTGTTAAGACGGGTTCGTGAAGCAGTCGGGCCGGACACTCCGGTGATTGCCAGTCTGGACTTCCATGCCAATGTCACGCAAGCGATGTTTGCCCATAGTGATGTGCTGATTTGCTATCGGACCTATCCGCATGTAGATATGGCTCAAACCGGACAACGCTGTGCCCAACTACTGAATCAAATATTCCAAGGCAAAAAGCTGTACAAGCAAATGTATAAGCTGCCGTTTTTGATTGCGCTGAATGCACAATGTACCGAGCTAGAACCTACCCAATCATGCATGAATTTACTGGAACAGCTAGAGCAAAATAATTCTGTCCAGATGAATTTCACGCCGGGTTTTCCGGCGGCAGATTTTGAGGAATGTGGTGGTTGTATCTGGGGTTATAGTGAAAACGCTGAGCAGTTAGATCAGGCCATGCAACGCTATATCGCCCATGTGCTGCAACAAGAAACGCATTGGAATATGGATTTTTTATCACCAGATCATGCCGTGCTGCAGGCACTTCAACTTTATCAACAGCATCATTCGACCAGACCCGTGGTGATTGCAGATACTCAGGATAATCCGGGAGCCGGTGGTGATTCGAATACGACCGGGATGCTATCGGCGCTACATCGACATCAAGTTAAAAATGGATTGATTGGCCTCATCGTAGATCCTGCGGTGGTGCAACAAGCATATCAGCTTGGGCTTGGTCAGCATTTTTATGCGCAACTGGGCGGAACATCGGGTATTGCGGGGGATGCTCCATTTAGCGCTAAATTTAAAATCAAAGCCTATAGCGATGGAAAATTCAGCTATGGCGGACCCATGATGCATGGCGTCGAGGCAGATATTGGCCCGAGTGTATTATTGGAAATAGACGGTATTGAAATTGCAGTCAGTTCCTATAAAGCCCAGTTACTCGATCGTAATATGTTTCGAATCTTTGGTCTTGTGCCTGAAGCTAAATCGATTATTGTGGTTAAAAGTTCAGTACATTTTCGTGCAGATTTTCAGGACATGGCTGCTGCCATTTTGGTGGCGAAAGCGCCTGGTGCCATGAAAGCAGACCCAAATGACCTGCCTTGGCAAAAGATTGATCCTGATAGACGGCTTGTGCCGATGGGCGAAAGTCTGGCGCAACGTGATCAGCCATTGCGTCGTACGGTCTAAGATTTAACTAATATCCAATTAACACCCAAACGATTGAACAGGCTAGATCCATTACGATCTAGCCTGTTTTTTAATGAAAGCCCCCATTCCTCGAACTCAAGATAGATTCAATCTAATTTTTTCTCATCTGATCTTGCGTTTGGATCTGCCATAGATGAGCTTGACGGACATCCATTTGAACTGGCTCAAAAAGTGGACAGGAACTTAACATTCTTTTCAAACTCAACAAAATACCTATAATTCCAATTAGAAACTTGTTGTAAATTAAACCTTAGGAAAAAAACAAATACAGTTTTAACTTTCTTATTTCAAATTAGACGAATCAATCGGAGATTCTCATTGCGCGCTGCCCGCTATAAAATTTTGCTCATTATCGTATTGCTACTGGCAGTAGGGTTTGCTCTATTTCGCTGGTGGCAGGGGCCAGTGGTGCCTAGTTATACGCTGAGTGCCATGCCGCTGGTACAAAATGTTGTTGCGACCGGACGTGTTGCGACAGTCTCACGTGCCCAGGTAGGCAGTGAAATTAGTGGTGTGGTTCTGCAACGTCTGGTGCAGGAAGGCGATCAGGTTAAACCGGGTGATCTGCTAGTGGTATTGAAATCGGATGAATTGCTGGCCCAAGTCAGACAGGCCGAGCTGGCATTGACCGAATTGGCAAGCAACCGACGGCCACAGGCTGCAGCAGAACTGGCCAGTGCCAAAGCCCAGCTGGAGCAGGCCAGCCGAGAAGCAGCACGTAGACGTAATGCAGAAGCCGGCATCCTGTCGAGGGAAGAGGTCGAACAGGCTGTGGAAGCAGAAAGAGTCGCGCGTAATAATTATGAGACAGCCCGGGTAAAAGCATCCGCATTGGCTGCGGGTCAAGTCGAAGAAGCGTCGCTTCGGGAACAGCTTGTAGTGGCACAGGCTCAACTGGCCAAAACCAAGATTCGGGCGGCGGTCGCTGGCACAGTGCTGACACGCGATGTCGAGCCAGGTGATCTGGTTCAGCCGGGACAAACTTTATTTACCATTGCGTTAACAGGGAATACAGAAATCCGGGTACCGCTAGATGAGCGGAATTTACCGCAACTCGCCTTGCAGCAAAATGCGACCGTCATTAGCGATGCCTATCCGGATCAGTCTTTCCCAGCTCGGATCAATTTTATTGCGCCAAGTATTGACCCACAGCGCGGTACAGTAGAGGTCAGGTTAACTGTCAATCCCGTACCAGATTTTCTGCGTCAGGACATGACAGTATCGGTGAATGTCGAGACGGCCAAACGAGCACGGGCACTGGCTATTCCGAATGATGCTTTAAGCAGTATCAAGGGAGATAAAGCTGTGGTCTTAATGGTACGTGATGGAAAAGTACAGCGTCAGCAGATTACTTTAGGTTTGCGTGGCCTGGCCATGTCAGAAGTGAAATCCGGCCTGAGCGAGGGTGATCAGGTGCTGGCAGATGCCGAATCTTCATTGGAGGATGGCACCAGAGTTCGCTTAAAACCACAACAGAGCTCATTGCTGAATTCTGCTGATACGGCCAATAGCAAAAATGAATTACCGGTGAACTTCGATTGAAAAACTTATTCGGGCGGCTCTGGATCGAATGGAAAATCGCGGTCAGTTTTTTGCGCGAGGGTCGCGCGCAGTCCATCATGATCACCATCGGGGTCGCCGTGGGCGTGGCAGTAATCGTCTTTATCACCGCGTTGATTCAGGGGCTGCAAGCCAATATTGTCGAACGTACCTTAGGCACACAGGCGCATATACGCCTGTTGTCACCGGATGAAGTCAACCGGATTGTGTCACCTCCCGCCGGAACAGTGCAATTATTGCAGGAAGACAAACGGGCACAGCGTCTGCGTTCGATCAATAATTGGCAACAGATTACCGAAACACTAGACCAGTTGCCTGTACTGACCGCCGTCTCGCCGGTAGTGTCTGGTCCTGCCTTTGTACAACGGGGTGATGCGATCGAATCAGTGGCCTTGGTCGGGATGAATTTGGAGCGTTATCAGCAGATCATTCCATTAAAAGAATATTTAATCAGTGGTCAGTTGCGGGTCGGCGCGGATGATGTGCTGATTGGCAGTCAACTGGCCAAAGACCTCGGTGTTCAGGTCGGCAGCAAGTTGCGACTGGATACTGGTCAACAAAATAGTGCTTTGGTGAATATTGCCGGTATTTTTGAACTGGGTGTGCGCGAACTGGATGCGCGTTATGTATATCTGGATCTCAAGCAGGCACAGTCCTTACTCGGCCTGCCAGGCGGGGTAACGGTGATTGACCTAACCATTGCCAATATTTTTGAAGCAGACCAGGTTGCCGCACAAGTCGGACGCCTGACCTCATTAAAAGCCGAAAGCTGGATTGAAACCAATGCACAACTGATGAATGCCATTACTGCACAAAGCCTGTCGACTAATATGATTATTGTCTTTGTCGCAATTTCGGTGGCTTTCGGGATTGCCAGCGTCATGTCCGTCAGTGTGGTGCAGCGCACCCGAGAAATTGGTATTCTGCGGGCGACAGGTGCAACCCAATCGCAAATCCTGAGGGTTTTTCTGTTTCAGGGCGCAATCTTCGGCTTGCTCGGTTCAGTGCTGGGCAGCATAGTCAGTTATGGCCTGGTGTGGGTATTTAATAATTTTGGGCCGGGATTATTCTATATTCCGATATCGATTGAACTGGTGATATTGGCGCTATTGTTGGCGACATTAACAGGCGTACTGGCTGCAGCGGTGCCATCACGCCGGGCAGCAGCACTCGACCCGGTGGAGGCGATTCGTCATGTCTGAGCAATCTCAGGAAGTTCTGCGTCTGGAAGCGCTGCGAAAATCTTATAATATTGGACAGCCCAATGAGGTTGAGGTCTTGCATGGCATTGACCTGCGCATTGATCGCAACGACTTTGCTGCACTTATTGGCCCTTCCGGTTCTGGAAAAAGTACCTTACTGAATATTCTGGGACTGCTAGATAAACCAACGAGTGGCGAGCTGTATTTGTTGGGACAACCTACCAGTGCGATGGATGATACCGGCCGTACGGCGCTGCGCGGCAACAGCATCGGATTTGTATTTCAGTTTCACCATCTGATTCAGGCATTTAGTGCACTGGATAATATTCTCATGCCTTTAATGATGGCGCATGGCAAACCGAATCAGCAGGCAATGCAACGCGCACGTGATTTACTAGCGGCAGTGGGACTGGAAAAATTTGCCGAGCGTAAACCGAATGAATTGTCCGGAGGACAGCAGCAGCGGGTGGCCATTGCTCGGGCCTTGATTACTGAGCCGGCATTATTATTGGCCGATGAACCGACAGGTAATCTGGATACCCAGACCGCGGCTGATATGTTTGAACTGTTTCGTAAAGTGCATCGTGAACGCGACTGCGCCGTACTTTTAGTCACGCATGATCCGCGCCTGTCTGCCACTTGTGATCGTACCATCAATCTGGTCGATGGCCGGATTGAAAGTGATTCGAGCAATTCTCCTCAAGATTAAGCTGTACTGTAAGGAGCCAGGAGGGCTAATTTTTTGAAGCGATCGAAAAGATATTTCAGATTTATAGCTTTCAAAAAATGATAGCCATATATGAGATTGAAATAATCTGTAAACAATCTGTTTGTTAAAAAAGGATGTAGGCGATTGCCTACATCCTTAAATTTTGACGGTTTAATTTTAATGATTCTGTTTTTTAGCTTGATCTAACCATTGAGCACCGGTAAATCATATCTAATCAAAGCGTCAGGATGAAGCCGAACTTTAATGGCACTACCGCAAGTTTCCGCTTCATCCTGTGGGTAGCCTGCTCTCAAAGATTTGATCCGGTTTTATTATTCCAGATTACTTCTCAGCATCCAGGCAGTTTTTTCGTGTACTTCCAGTCTTTGCGTGAGAATGTCAGCAGTCGGCTGATCATTGGCTTCTTCAATGATCGAAAAAATACTTCTGGCGGTACGCGCCACAGTTTCATGTGCATCTACCAGTAAACGTATCATTTCTTCAGCTTTAGGCACACCTTCGACTTCTTTAATGGAGGTGAGTTTTACAAACTGTTTATAAGTACCGGGTGCTGCAAAACCCAAAGCCCGAATACGTTCAGCAATGATGTCCAACGCATTCCATTGCTCGGTATATTGAGTCATAAACATGTTGTGCAGGCTGTTGAACTGGGGGCCGGTGACATTCCAATGGAAATTATGGGTCATCAAATACAGGGTATAACTGTCTGCTAAAAGTCTGGATAAACCATCGACAATTTTGGCGCGATCATCATGCGAAATCCCGATATCAATTTTCATTGCTTTAGATTCTTTTTTAGAAGAGGCCATGCTCTTACTCCTTCAAACTTAACGCGATACGGTGTATTAAAATAAAGTCGGATGTATCTGAAGCCCGAGCCAAGAGATGAAATGATCTCTATGACTTTGTATTTGATCTAACAGGCTAAGAGATTTAAGTGGTTATAAGTTATAGATATTAGATCAATATAAAGGCAGGAAGTTTAGTCATTATGTATAAGCAGGGCGCGGGATTGTAACTATTTAAATCTGTCAAGTTCTGACCATCTTCAGCGGTAGCATATTAATTTCTTAGAGCAAATTGAACTTCTAAAAAAGTCCTAATCATTTCAGGATTGAAACATCGTGTTAGGTTATGACGTCTATTTATGAGCAAGATCACATATCACCACACTGAATATTTATTTTGAAATATCTCTGCGAAATTTTAATATTTTATTTTAAATAAATAACTTAGATGAAAATATGAATCATTAATAAACCCGAAATTTATAAAAAGTAACACAATGCTGCCTTAATTAAACAAGGCACTACAAACAATAATAAATCTCTTTCTCAAATGCAGTTATGTTAGGACACAGGCGAAACCAATAACAATATTCCCAGAAAAGCAAAAATGCTTCGAGTCAGCATATTCAGAAGAAATGTGAGGCTGATACAGGATCGGCTGTAGCAGATTGACTTGCGGGATGATTTTGATTCGGTAAGCCATGCAATATATAAGCTCAAGCGACTTTGAGATAGACCAAAAATATCTGAACTAAACTCAAGCTCAGCAAGGAATACATCATGAAAATTAAGGCCAATAGCCCCGCGACTGGTAAAGACGGTTTAGACAAACAAAATACCAATAAAAAAAGTGAACAGCTCGACGCATATCGCAGTGATGCGACCGAACAGGCACTCACTACCAATCAAGGGGTTAAAATTTCCGATAACCAGAACAGTCTCAAGGCAGGCGTTCGCGGTGCGACCTTGATCGAAGATTTTATTCTCCGGGAAAAAATTACCCATTTTGACCATGAGCGAATTCCAGAACGTATTGTGCATGCCCGCGGTGTCGGCGCACATGGCTATTTTGAGGCTTATCCGGGGAATGAAAAACTGACCAAGGCAGGCTTCCTGACCAATACCAGTGTGCAAACGCCAGTATTTGTGCGTTTTTCTACCGTACAGGGACCACGTGGTTCAGCAGATACGGTACGTGATATCCGTGGTTTTGCCACCAAGTTTTATACGGATGAAGGTAACTTCGATCTGGTAGCGAATGATGCGCCGGTATTCTTTATCCAGGATGGGATCAAGTTCCCGGATTTTGTACATGCAGTCAAACCTGAACCTCAGACCGAGATTCCTACCGGTGCATCTGCACATGATACTTTCTGGGATTTTGTTTCTTTAGTGCCTGAATCTGCACATGCGGTGATGTGGGCCATGTCGGATCGGGGTATTCCACGTAATTTAAGAGCCATTCAAGGCTTTGGTGTGCATACTTTCCGTTTTATCAATGCCGAGAATAAAGCGGTTTTTGTGAAATTCCACTGGACGCCAAAACAGGGTCTAGCCCAACTGGTCTGGGATGAAGCACAAAAACTGGCGGGTAAAGATCCGGATTTCCATCGTCGTGACTTATATGAAGCGATTGCATCCGGTAACTATCCGGAATGGGAGTTGGGTGTACAGGTCGTCCCAGAAGAAGATGAGATGAAGTACGACTTCGACTTGCTGGACCCAACCAAAATTATTCCGGAAGAACTGGTGCCGGTGACGCCGATTGGCAGAATGGTGCTGAACCGTAATGTCGATTATTTCTTCGGTGAAACCGAGCAGGTGGCATTCTGTCCGGGACATATTGTGCCAGGACTGGATTTTACCAATGATCCATTATTGCAGGCCCGTCTGTTCTCTTATACCGATACTCAGCTCAGCCGTTTAGGTGGTCCAAACTTCCACCAGATCCCAATTAACAAGCCGGTTTGTCCATTCCACAATAACCAGCGTGATGGTTTACACCAGCGTATTGTACATACCGGTCAAGCCAGTTATGAGCCGAATTCGATTGACAATAACTGGCCGACTGAGACTCCGCCAGCCGAACAAGGCGGTGGTTTTGAAAGCTATCAGGAGCGTATTGATGGACACAAGATCCGTCAGCGTAGCGAATCATTCAGTGATCACTTTAGTCAGGCCCGTCTTTTCTACCGCAGCCAGGCACCACATGAGCAAAAGCACATTGTCGATGCCTATGTCTTCGAGCTGAGCAAGGTGGAGCACAAATATATTCGTGAACGTGAAGTACTTGAAGTGCTCTGCAATATCGATCTGGACTTGGCACAGCAGGTTGCTGACCAATTGGGTATTGAAATTCCGGCAGAGAAAAAGGCGGCAAAATTGCCAGAGGTGCAGGTTTCACCACGTTTATCTTTTGAGGCATTTAAACCTGAAGATATTAAGGCACGCAAAATTGCGCTATTGGTGCACGACAAGGCCAATGAGGCCAGTATCAAAGCTGTTCAAGCTTGGGCAGAATCAGAAGGGGCTGTGGTCGATGTACTGACCCCAAAACCGGGCCCGGTACTGGGTCAGCAAGGCGAGGTGATTCCTTCCGATGGTATGCAAAAAGCAGAACCATCCATTGCCTATGATGCTGTGGTGATTGCTGACGGTGACAATTACGATGTGGTGATGAAAGATGGTGTGGCGACTCATTATCTGCTGGAAGCTTACAAGCATTTAAAACCAATCGTGTTCCTGGGCGATAAAGGCAAGCTGATTGAGGATCTGCGCTTGGTTAGCGATGAAGGAACTCTGGCAAACGGACAGTTTGAAGCAGTACAAGATAGCTTCAAGACTTTGATCCTGAACCATCGTGTCTGGGCGCGTGAAGCGATTGCGGAAGCAATTCCTGCCTAAACGATTCAATTTATGTTAGAGGATAGAGGCTAAGGCTTCTATCCTCATGGTTTTAAAATGGATGAAGAGATGGTGAGACCGGATGTCAAAAAGTTGTTGGCTCAAGCACAACAAACCAAATGGAGCAGAGAGCAGGATATCTATCTCATTGAGCATAATCATTTGCCTCTAACTGAACTGATGCAACAGCTCTGTTTCAATGAAGAAGAGATTAATACACGGCGTAAGGTATTAGGGCTGACCACACGTTTAAAACAAATGCGCAAGCTTTCTCATTAACTGACTTTAAAAACACAACAACATTATCCGTATTTTATGAGGAACCGCATGCATGAACCTCGGTTCAATATTACAAAGATTTGAAACTTCTCCTCTGGAGCTACAAGAAAAAATTCACCACACTTTAATGGAGCTGGTGGAGATTTCCGCTCAAGTGCCTTATCCCGCTTCTGGAGCTACCTTAAAACGCTGGCAGATGCTTAGTCAGGTTTCGGCAAGCAATTTGAGCCTGGGAAAACTGTATGAATCGCATTTAGATGCTTTAGCTATTCTGCATGAACTGAATATTCCGGTAGAACAAAAAGGCTTATGGGCAGTATGGGCGGCAGAAGGCGGTCCCAAACCTTTAACATTGCAAGCAGGAAAGCTAAGCGGAATTAAGCCCTGGTGTTCTGCATCGGTCTGGGTGCAACACGGTCTACTGACTTACCGTGATGAGCAGCAACAATCCCAATTACTGATTCTAGATTTGTCACAAGAAGGCATTCAGCATCATCAGGATACCTGGCAGGCAGTGGGCATGCAGCATACCTTGACTGCCCGGCTGGAACTGGATCATGTTGAGGTGGAAAAAGTCGCAGCTCCAAATGCCTATCTGGATCGGCCCGGATTCTGGCATGGCGCCGCAGGTGTGGCCGCGTGCTGGTATGGCGCAACCGTGCGTTTGGCTGAATATTTAAGACAGGCAGTATTGTTAAAACCGCATGCCTATAAGGCCATGTATCTCGGTGAAATTAGTCGGGAGCTTTTAGCGACACAGTCCTTATTTTATCAAGTTGCTGCATTGATTGATCAGCAACCGCAACACGCACATGAGTTAAAGATACGCAGTCTGCGTGCTCAGGTTGAAGTAACGGCTTTAAATGTACTGACTCATGTAGGTAAGGCTCTTGGTGCTGCGCCATATTGCGAGCAGCCACATTTCGCCCGGCTTGCAGCAGATCTTCCGGTATTTATTCGTCAAAGTCATGCTGCATTTGACTTGGAGCGAATTGGTGAGTTAAGCGCCCAGGAGAAAGAACTATGGATATTATAAGACATGAGATTGTAGGTGATCGTGTCATCCATGGTGAAGGCACAAGACTTGAAGAATGGCGTTCCTGTCAGATCCTGCAACAGATGCCGGAATTTGATATTCCTAAGGTTATTCCTCTAGATGCCAGAGTCTGCATCATTGCCCCTCATCCTGATGATGAAATTTTGGGCTGTGGAGGCCTGATTCAGCGTCTGGACAAACTTGGCTATCAGATCATACTTTTTGCCGTTACCAATGGGACAGCCAGTCATCCCGGCTCTAGTCTATATACTCCCGAAGAGTTGAACCAGATTCGTCCTGCTGAAACGCGAGCAGCTTTAGAAGCGTTACCTTTAAAACAGAATATCTTGCGGATCGCTTTAGATATTCAAGATGGCAAGGTGGCCGAACAGCGGGATGTGTTGCAACAGCATCTGCAATCTTATCTGCAACCGAATGATGTGTTAATTAGCACATTTGTTCATGATGGACATCCAGATCATGAAATTACGGGGCAGGTCACACAGCAGCTGGCCACTGAACTTCATTTGCCCTGTATTCAGGTCTTGATTTGGGCATGGCATTGGGCAACACCTGGAGATACCAGAATTCCCTGGACCGTCGCTCATCAACTCAAATTAACTGAGGAAGAATTACAATATAAGTCTCGAGCTGCGCGGTGTTTTAAGAGCCAGATCGAGCTTGATCCGACGATAGATCAATCACCGATTCTGCCAGAGCAGGCATTACAACGTATTTTACAGCCTTGGGAGGTGTATCTGTATGAACAGTAAAGCAGCCTATGATCAGGAATATTTCGATGCCTTATATGCACTGAATCAGGGAGATCCCTGGCAATATGAACAGCGTTGGTATGAACAGCGCAAACGGCAGATTTGTCTGGCGATCTTGCCGCACTTGCAGTTTGACTCCGCGATTGAGATTGGTTGCAGTAATGGCATCTTTAGTCAGGAACTGGCGCGGCGGACAAATAGCTTAATGTGTCTGGATGCCAATAATACTGCGATCCATTTGGCGCAGCAGCGTTTACAAGCTTATCCGCATGTACAGGTGTTACAGCGGATCGTGCCAGATGATTTGCCCGAACAGAAATTTCAGCTCATTGTCGTCAGTGAGATTTTATATTATTTGAACCCGATTACTCTGCAACAGGTGCTGACATGGCTGCATACTGCACTGGAACCGGGCGGATGTATCTTGAGTTGTCATTGGCGCGCGCCAATCTCGGGATTTAGCCTAAATGGTGAAGATGTCCATCAGTATCTCAAAGCGCATTTAAACTATTCCCATCGTTTAAGTTTGCAGGATTCCGATTTTTTGATAGATCTCTGGCTGAATTCAGCGCAATCCGTAGCAGAGCAGGAGGGCTTAAGATGAAAAAAATCGGTGTGGTGATTCCGGCCTGTAATGAAGAAGCCTATATTGAACGCTGTCTGTTAGCCTTAAAATCAGCACAAACTTATTTTTTTCAATATTTTAAAACAATAGAAAATCTTCCTGAAATCCAGATTCTCGTGGTCTTGGACCATTGTACTGATAGCACCGCCGTTAAAGTTCAGCAAATGGGCATTCCGGCTATGAGCTGCGACTTCCGAAATGTCGGTAAGGCACGTCATTTGGGGATTCAGCAAATGATCGAGCAGGGCTGTGACTGGATTTGCTGTACCGATGCCGATTCATTCGTACAGTGTGACTGGTTTCAGATGATGTTACAGCATCAACCCACCGATGCGATTTGTGGTGTGGTCGAGCTGGATCAATGGGATCATTTAAGCCGGAAAACCCGTCAGGCTTATCTCCGACATTATCAGGACAGCATGGGACATCGGCATGTTCATGGCGCAAACCTGTGTTTTAAAGCTTCGGCTTATATACAGGTCAATGGGTTTCAGCAACTGGACTGTCATGAAGATGTCGATTTCATCCGTCGTTTAGAAAAAGCTGACGCGCAGATTGTCTGGTCGAATCAGCTGAGAGTCACTACCAGCAGTCGTCTTAGCTCAAAAATTGCTGCAGGTTTTGCCCATTTTCTGCAAAAACTTGAGCTTAAGCAGGCCGCGAAAAAACCGATCAGCCTGTGCAAATAAAAGCATAAAACTATAAATTTTATACAATCAGACACTTGTAAAAAATCTTAAAATTCGTGTCTAAAAACTATTCCATTTAAATTTATTCTGTTTATAATTCACGCAAATTCAGCCCCGCAAACTTATACATTCTAGCTATAAGTCTGTGGGGTTTTTCTATGGATGAACGGTAATGGATGCCTGAGCCTTCTTTTTTGGTAATACAATGTTCAATCAAACACTGCTTTCTCGAATTCAGTCTCCATCACCATATCTATGGCAGAAAATAGCGACTGCGTTATGCTTCTTTAGCTTGGGCTTTAGTACTGCGGCTTGGGCACCCTTAATTCCATATGCACAGCAGCGCCTGTTATTAAATCATGCTGATTTTGGCCTGTTATTGCTGTGTGCCGGAATCGGTTCAATGCTGGCGATGCCGCTGGCCGGTCGACTGGCCAATGCCTTGGGTTGCCGTGCTGTTTTGGCCGTAATTCTCAGTGCATTTTTATTTATTTTGCCTGCTCTGGCTTATAGTCCGAATCATTTAATGATGGCAATCAGCCTGTTTTTCTTTGGTGCCAGTGCCGGGGCTTTGGGCGTGACTGTCAATATTCAGGCTGCACAGATTGAGAAAAAACTCGGTAAAAGTTTAATGTCAGGTTTTCATGGAGTGTGTAGTTTAGGTGGTCTAGCAGGCGTACTGGGCATGACCATGTTAATGGGTTTTGGCTTGGCGCCTTTAACTGGTGCGGTGATTGTCAGTGTGATTTTGCTGCTTATTGCCTTATTTGCTGTTCCTTTGAGCTTGGGCGCTGAGCCTAAGACAGCGGTAGAAGAAACATCATTAGAACAACCAGTGAAAAAAGCAGCACCGACCTGGGCGATTTTAGGCATTGGTCTGATCTGTTTTGTGGCTTTTCTGTCAGAAGGTGCAGCTATGGACTGGAGTGGTATTTATCTTGCTACTGAGTTCAGCCTGCCTGCGGCGCAAACCGGTTTGGCTTATAGTTTTTTTGCGGGTTTGATGGTGTTGGGACGCTTTAGTGGACACCTGATTATTCAGCAGTTTGGTGAAAAAAATACGATTCTGTTAAGCGCACTCTTGGCTGCAACCGGTTTATTAACCGTAGTCTTTGCACCAGTCTGGCAAGTAGTGTTGGTGGGTTATGCGATTTTAGGTTTAGGTAGTGCCAACATTGTACCGTTAATGTTTTCCCGTGCAGGACGTCAAAAAACTTTGGCTTCACATGTGGCATTGTCTTATGTATCGGTATTTGCTTATACAGGTTCATTAATTGGACCGGCATTGGTCGGCTTCGGCAGTGAAATCATCGGATTGAGCTTAGTATTTAGCGTCATTGCGATTGGTCTATTGAGTATTGTGATTTTGAATCATCTCACTGCAGACCCAAGCGAAGTGCAACACAGCGAAGAGATTGTGGCTCCTCTTCAAAACGAAACACCAGCTTAATGCTGGTGTTTTTTTATTTAAAAATTTAGGCATGCACACTGAACTGGTTTGAAGCTCCTGCAGCCACCGGACGATAGATCCGCAGGCTTTGTGAGTTTTTCAGGTCAGTGATAAACTGATCACGCCAGCGAATAATATCGAAATTTTTCAAGCCTTGGCTTAAATAACGATAGCGCTCTAAACGTTCTGATTTAGACATGCGCAGCGCCTTCTTCAAAGCTTTAGCCATACTGTCATGCTCATAAGGATCGACCAGTAAGGCTTCTTTCATTTGTTCAGCAGCACCGGCATATTTAGATAGAATCAAGACACCCGGATCTAAAGGATCCTGTGCAGCAATATATTCCTTGGCGACCAGATTCATACCATCCCGGATCGAATTTACCCAGCAAATATCTGCCTTACGATACAGTTGCATCAATGCCTCATGGCCCAAAGTATCATAGCTGCAATCGAAAGGTAACCAGTCCGCTGTGCCATGCTGGCTATTAAGTTCATGCACGGCAGATTTAAATTGCATATACAGGTTCTTATAGGTCTTTACATCCAGTCGGCATGGACAGGCAATTTGTAATTGCTGGAATTGATTTTTAAACTCTGGCTGATCTTCCAGTAAGCTCTGCAAAGATCCGATTTTTTCCAATAAGCCTTTACTATAATCAATCCGGTCAACTGAAATGATGGTTTTATACGGCTGCACTGTATTCAGATCAAAGGGAAGCTTTTCTGGATGACTATCTGAGGCCTGATTTTGTAGTTGCACAGGATGCACACCAATCGGATAGCATTTCACATGAATCTTTCGAGATTGATAATTCAGGATTTCATTGTGACGATGCTGCACTTTTAAGGTCTGTTCAAGGAAATTTAAACAGTTTTCCTGATCGCGAGAGGTCTGCAAACCCAGTACATCGTAGTTGGCCAAATGATGTGCCAGATCGCGATGGGCGGGTAAAGTCTGCCAGAGCCTTAGTTCTGGAAAGGGAATATGCAGGAAAAAGCCAATACGGTTACGCATGCCCAGTTTACGGCAATAATGCGCCACGCTTAAAAAATGATAATCATGGATCCAGATAATATCATGTGGAGATGCTACCTGTTTCAGGTGCTTGGCAAAGCGTAAATTGACATCCTGATAGATCTTAAAATCCTGCGGCTGATAATCTACAAGCTGATGCTGGTCGTGCATCAGTGGCCACAACGCATTGTTGGTAAAACCACAATAAAAACCTTGATATTGGGATTCAGTCAATGGACTCGTGTGATATTCAACATTTTGATGCTTCAGGATTTGAAACTTCTGCTCTTTTGTCTGGTCAACTCGGGATCCATTCCAGCCAACCCAGATACCGCCTATATCCTGCAAAGCATCCTGCAATGCCACCGCTAATCCACCTGCCTGTGTATTGTCTGACTTAGGTAGATTTACACGATTTGATAACACTATGAGTTTCGACATGTAATTTCTCCAATAATAATTGTTGTTGTGCTTTCAGTATTTCTAGAAATTCCGCTAGAAAAGCCTGTACTTGAGTCACGTTTTCGAGGCGATGTTGTGCCACGGTGTTGCCTGTACCGACTTTGATAGAGCAGCCTTTGAATGTGTTGATGACTTGAAAACCGGCTTCGTCGGTCAGGTCATCGCCGATAAAAATGGGGTAATGATCATTTAAGTGATATTGCTGAATGATTTGTTGGATAGCTGAACCTTTATTTGCACCTTTGGGCACCAGTTCAAATACAAACTTTCCAGCCTTAAGTTCAAAATCCTGAAAATGAGCGAGACAATCTAAGGCAAATGCATGCACTTGATGCTTTAAATGGGGGTGTTCACGAAAATGCAGGGCGACTGAATAGTCTTTAATTTCTATTCGAGTCTGAGGAATATTATTACTATGCTCTGTAATATAATTTTTTAATAATTCAAACTGTTCAGGATTTAAATCAATTAACTTGCTTAAACGCAATTGATAGCTTAATTCCAGACCATGAGAGCCTGCAATATTCCAGTCAAATGGATAAATAAGTTTTTGGGCTTGTGCAATTGAGCGACCGGTCACTAATACTAGCTGAATATATTGTTGTAACTCTTTTAAAGTATTTAAGGTTTCGCTCTTAATTATACTTTTTGCTGGATCTGGGTGGAATTCAGAAATGGTTCCATCAATATCAAGAAATAAAACAATTTTATGAGAATAAATAATAGGTTTGAGTTGATTTAAAATCACTTGAGGTAATATATAAGAAGATGTAGCAAGTGAATCTTCTAGGTCTTGATCTTCTTTTAGAGTCGACATAAATACTACCTAAGCCTCTGAAGTTAAATTGATTTAAAAGTTAGAATTACCTGAATGGTCATTGCTTTGATTAAATTTATAACATATTTCATTTAACAGACTGGCTTTAAGTGCAGAAACGAAACACTTTTAACAAGTACAGTTACTTTGTAAGATTTAGAAATATTTTGGTAGAAATCCAGTATTGTTAATAAATTTTAAAAATAAATTATGAGGATTTTATATTTTAAGATTTTCTTGGATTGATTGTTTTTCAGGATTTTACATAATAAGATTTATTATTTAATCTTTATTTTTGAATATGTATTTTTTAATTAATTTTTTAGAATATAGTATTTATTATTAATTTATTTTTTTATTTTTAAATATATGAGGGAGATGTAATTTTGAGATCTTTTTAAATAGAATAATCTAAATAAATTTATAAATTGGGCATATATAATTAAAATATTTAACTTAAGTTTATAAAAATTAATAATTTTTAAAATTGGCTAAGCTGTCTTAAAAGAAAAAATACTAATATTGGCTAGAGGGAAATTTCGTATTATCAAATTTTCTTGGGATCAATTGCAGAGCTATACAATTTAAACAGCCTCTTAATTTAGCATCTCAGATTATTTTTTAATTCTTATTGATAAATTTTATCAGAGGATAAAAAATCGAAGAAAGATGAACGCCAGTTCTATGACTAAACTCTGAAAATAACTTGAATATTCTTTTTTTTGAATCGAAGCGTAGGTATTAGATGAAGTTGAGCTAAACAGAGAGAAGAGATGTAAAGGTGTCATCGCAAGGACAGAGTAGATACAAAAGACCGAAAACAGATCATTAGTGATCTTACATAGGTTACAAAACTAAATGATGTTTCAATTAAACAGAATTTTTTGCTCGAATGGATATGAGCCAATTTAAAATCAGTAAATGATGACAGAAGAGGAAAGAAATAATTTTTTGAAAAAATAATAAAAGAGCAATCAAAGTGGAGAAAAGCTAAGGGTCGTATCCTATAAGTTAAGAAACCCAACTCAGATACAACCCATCTATTTGCATAAGAGAAAAATACTCAAATTTCTCGCCACACTTCATTTTTGTCTTTTAAAGGAATGGTAAAGTTAAAGTCATCATCATTACTGACCAGAAGACTGGTTGGAGTCTGCATGACCACTTTCAAAACAGTACCGGCTTCAAAAATAATAGGGTCGCAGTTTTCTTTTTGTAGAGTCACCGGTTTAAGTAATTCAATTACTGAACTTTCCATAGTTTTTTCCAAAATAAGATTACTTTTCGATAATTAAATCATAGCATGATTTTTGAAAATTTAACTGTTTCTTCAAAAACTGAGAACTTGATCAATGACTTATTCAAATAGGGAGTAGTGCTCTATTTAGATTAAAGATACCTAGAAGACATGCAGTATGTCTGATTTTCATCCTATTCTCGCAGTGCTCAGAAGCATGAAGTTCTTTTACATAAACCCGACAGATAACAGGCATAAAAAAGTCTATCAAAATAACGAAAGGTCAAAAATATTATGGTTTTTCTGTTTTTTGATATCGCTCGGCTAAATGATAAAAATCGAGAATATAAGGAAAATCATAACGCAGAGCTGAATGATAAAAATAATTTTCTAGAGACTCGATATCTTTCTATCCTTTTTTACACTAAATTGAAAATTAATGCTTTATAACAGTAAAAATCTAAAATAAGAATAAACTATGCGTCATTTGGATGACCAAGAGACATAAGGAGAACTGGGTCGGCATGTTTAAGTCATTTTTCCCGCAACCCGTCTGGTTTTTTAGCAGCCTGATTTTGTGGTTTATCATTAATCTTGTACTTTGGCATAGTGGCGGATCAGGATGGGGAACCTATCTGGGTTTTCCTGAAGGTTATTCTGATGAAAAGCTTACAATCGCTATCGGGCGTTTCTGGTCAGCTCAATTCATCTGGTTCTATCTCTGGTATTTCATTGCAACTACGATATTTGCGCTGTTCTGGCAATGGAAAGCCGGACATCGATGGCAGCGCTGGTCGGTCTGGGGCTCGGCATTTATTCTGTTTAATATCTGGTTCGGGGTACAGGTCAATGTCGTATTAAACGAATGGTATAGCCCGTTTTATGATCAGATTCAACAAATGCTCACTAAGGGTGGTGGGGATGTTTCATTGCTGTATCAAGGCGCATTAACCTTTATTTATATTGCGATGGTTTATGTCACTTTAGCGGTATTTAACCTGTTTTTTGTCAGTCATTATGTCTTCCGCTGGCGTACCGCGATGAATGATTATTACACCGCACATTGGGAGCAGTTACGTCATATTGAAGGTGCATCACAACGTATCCAGGAAGATACCATGCGCTTTGCCAAAACCACGGAGCAGTTAAGTGTTTCCTTGATCGAAGCGCTGATGTTGCTGATGGCATTCCTGCCGATCTTATATCAGCTCTCTAGTCATGTGAAAGTTTTACCGATTGTAGGGGAAATACCGCATGCTTTAATGTGGGCCTCGATCGGCTGGGCAGTATTGGGTACGGTTATTTTGATGGTCGTGGGAATGAAATTGCCCGGACTGGAGTTTAATAACCAGAAGGTTGAGGCAGCCTATCGTAAAGAGCTGGTCTATGGCGAAGATTATGCTGATCGCGCACATCCGCTGACATTACAAGAACTGTTTAGCCGGGTACGCTGGAATTATTTCCGGTTGTATTTTCACTATGCTTATTTCAACATGGTTCGGATCTGGTACTTGCAGTTAGACAATATTTACGGATTATTTATTCTGTTTCCAAGTATTGCAGCAGGGGCAATTACTCTTGGTTTGATGATGCAAATCCTGAATGTATTTGGCAAAGTGCGGGAATCTTTCCAGTATCTGATTCTGTCTTGGCCGACGATTATTGAACTGATGTCGATCTATAAACGGTTGAAAGCATTTGAATCACATATTGATTAATTTTTTCTCGTATTATTATCCTGCTTTATCAGCCAAACAGTTTTAGGTTTGGCTTTTTTTATGGCGATTTAGTCTACAAAATCCAATAGAAAATATCGATCTGACCGTTGGTCAGATGACTTAGGTAAATCGTGTCAGAACCTCCCAATATTGGGGTATTCAGATATTTTTTTCTTGTCTAGAATCCTAAGGGCCAGCCAAGATGGCGTTTAATTTCCGGTGGTTTGACGTATAAAAATAACAAATGTACGTTGAGGAAATTATTCTTATGCTGATCTTGTTCAGGTAATGTTATAGCGGATAAAAGGTAAATTTATTACCCATTATAATAAAGGTCTGTAGCGTTTTCCCTGAATAAGCCGCCGGAGAAGGACTCACTGCCTTCTTCGGTTTTTTATGTGTTTTTTCTATCTTTTTCTTGAGTCCTGAATGAAATTGTTTATTATTTGATCTGACTTAAAAATGATACTTGTGTCAATTTTTACCACATGAAGCTTGGCATACTCAGCAAAGTTGAGGCTGATATGTGCCTTTTTACCATTTAAATATTATAGTTATCAATATCTTGTGTTTGTTGTTTTGTACTATTTACGCTATGTTATACGGGATTTTGGGGTTGAGATGTTTGCTGTGAAGCTAAAAGTAATAATTCTAATAATAGGGGCAGCAGGTTTAGCTGGGTGTAATAGCGTGAATCGGTTGAAATCAGAGGTGTTACATCCTTTTGCCAGCCCGGAAGAACTGATTGCCAAACGGGCTTTGAACCAACGTGATGGTAGCGCAAAAGATTATGTTTATCTTTGGGGACAAGCACAGAAAAATAACACGACTCAGGCCATGTATCCGCGTTCGATACTGACGCAATATTGTCATGAACAGGGTGGTAAATTTTCACTGCTGTATAAAAGTAATTTTAGTGCAGTGGCAGATGTTGCCCAGCGTAAACGCCTGAGTGCCAATAGGGGTGTTGTACAAGGTAGTGGTGCCTATCAGTGTCGTATGGATGACCTGACTGAAAGCTGGATTGTCTCGATTGAGCCAATTTCTGAACGACAAGTTGATAAAACTAGCCAGACACGTAGTGTTCGACTATTCACCCAGGTCATGAGTCTTTCTCAAGCAAAAAACTTTTATCGTCCAACTAAAGCCAGGGTTGCTGTGGAGAAAACCACACCTGCATCGATAAAAACCACGACTTCTCCTAAGACTCCTGCCGCAAAGACGACAAATGAGCTGAAGGAATCAGCACGTAAAGAATTAGAGCGAAAGGAATTAGAAAGAAAAGAGCTTGAGAAAAAAGAAGCAGAGAAAAAGCAGCTAGCAGCGGCATCAGCTCGAGCTGCGGTAGCAGAAACACCGCAACAACATCAGATGAAGATTTATGTGGCAGCACGACGTGATATTAATAGCGGCAAGAATCTGAATAATGCCTGTAACAACGCCCAGCGTGCCTATAACTATGGCAAATTGCAGGGCACAGAGGGAACACGTGTCTATACTGAATCAGGGATGCTGGTAGCGCGCTGTTTAACCAGTGTGCCGAGTTATAGCAGCCGTTTTTCCAATGCCAAAGGTCAGGCGGTAAAAATTTTGCAAAACCTGGCCAATAATTATAATCATGCCGGAGCAAAGAATATGCTCAGGCAGGTGAAGTAGGACTATTTTTTCCTTCTTAATCCATCCTCTTTCGAGCATCCTTAAAATACATTCTGAGGATGCTTTCACTCGCCTTTTTTTTAAAGTGGCGTCTTAAAAAATGCTGAACAGAGACGGGGATTTCTAATCTTAAACTCACATTTACACTCAATACACCTAATCAGATATCGGTCTTTTGCCCGTGGCTTGTGTATTGCCATAAATTACAGAGTAATAACACGGGCAAGGTGCGAGTCTATGATACAAAGTAGCTGATTGTTAAAAAAGAGATTCGCTTATGTCACGCCAAACTGAGGTTATCCGTCGCAGATTTACAGCTAAAATTCGGTGGGGATTAATGGCAATGGCCTTGATGGCTACCACCCAAATGGCTATTGCGGGGCCAACCGTCGAGCAGCTGAGTAACTGTCTGGTGAAATCCACCACGGCAGCAGATAAAACAACGGTGCTGCAATGGACCTTTGTTGCCTTATCTGCACATCCGGAATTGAAGAAATTCAGTAATGTGAATGAAGCACAAAGAACCCAGCTGGATAAAAATTTAGCCCAAGTATTGCAGCGTATATTGGTAGAGCAATGTTCTGCACAGACCAAAGCGGTAATTGCTGCGGAAGGCGTACAAGCGGTGGGTGACAGTTTTCAGGAACTTGGACGGATTACCGGTGAGGAAATTTTAGAAAATCCTGAAGTGAAAAGTCAGCTTAAAGGTGTGCTGCGTTATGTGGATTTAAATAAACTGGTGGTCACTTTCTTGACACCGGATGTGTGGAATAAGTTGGGTGAGTTAAGAGGGAAATAACTGATTGAATGCATGCGTGCCAGGGTTCAATTATGGTATTTATTATGAATAACATAAATGAAAAGATAGGGGTTGTTATGTTCAAACGCACTGCTTTATTGGGTTTAAGTATGTTTATACTTCCTCCTGCGCTGTACGCAGGGGACAATGATTTGAGTCGGCAATACTCAAATTGTATGGATCGCTCAGGTGGCGTTACTGTAAATATGCTGGATTGTATTGCGGCCGAAACAGATCGCCAAGATACACGGTTAAATAATGCCTATAAACAGACGATGGCATCGCTGAATGCAAACCGTAAAAAACAGCTTCAAGAGGTTCAGCGTCTCTGGATTCGCTATCGTGATGCCAATTGCGATTTTTATGCCGACCCGAATGGAGGGACGATTGCAACTGTAAATAGCAATAGTTGTTACATGGAAGCGACTGCCGCACGTGCGACTGAATTAGAAAATTTAAGAGAAGAGTATTAATTTAAAAAAATCCTCTCCCTAGCCCTCATCCTTTCTTGCGCTTCATTTTAAAGCAGTGCTTTAAAACTTGCTCAGGAGAGGGAACCACGCGTATCAATTGATGACGTGGCAAGTCCTCCTTTGAAAAAGGGGGATTTGGGGGGATTAAATTGATAATGAAAGCTCCTTCTCCCACTGGGAGAAGGCGGGGGATGAAGGTATTAGTCATGCATAAAAAATGACTTTGACAGTTGAACACGTCCTAGGTCTTCGAGTTTGGCGATAGAGGATATTTTTTTGATGGTCATGTTATTTTGGTGTGAGATATTTGGGGTGATTGTAAGGTTAAATTTTCTATTCAAAAATTAGCATTTTATGCAGATAAGAAATTAATTTCAGATTATATTATTGAGTGTTTAGCTTTTGAAAAATTAAGGTTTTTGAGCAATGTATAAGAAAGAAGAAGCGTTAAGAATTGTTGAAGAAGGGCTCAAAGAATTAGAGTCACAGAAAGGAAGTATAACTGTTGCTGTACAAAAACTCTCTAGAGCTTCGAACTTGCTAGAAGAAAAAAATTATTATATTTGGGCTGAAATTGAACTTGGTAATGAAAAATATATTGAACCTTTAAAAGAATTAGTTTCGAAGATTTTGGATGAAGCTCAGCATGGCAAAAGTATTAACCTAAGTGATCAAACTTATAAAGATCTGCTAGAGACACTGACGAAAGTTGATATTGATATCAAATTTCTCTGCACAGCCAATTTTTTGCTCCAAAAAACTAATTCTGGTACTGGTGGGCTTAATAAATCGATTCATCATCTTGAAGAGCATTTACCATATCTCAAAAAGCATGGTAATGATAAAACCTTGTACTTGAATAATGTTCAAGAGAGATTAGCTTATGTTAAAGGTAAGTGTCATAAGTATTTGACTGATTTATATAATAGATTGAAATTTTCAGGTACAGTTGCTTCGGGCTTTGATCTCTTAAAAAATGCCGTAGATGACAAATTACTTGATCTGGATCCTGAGATCGCTGAACAACTCATGTTAGCGTTTAGATCAGTTTCATCTGATTCTAAAGAAGAATGGTCTCAGGCTTTAGCAACATGTAGGCGCTTATTAGAAAGCTTAGCAGATATATTATATCCTCCTACAGATGAAAATATTAATGGTCGTACTTTTAAGCAAAATCAGTATATAAACCGAATTTGGAGATTTATGGATGTCGCTATTGAATCTAAAAGCAATAAAGATATGGCTAAAGCGCATTTAGATTATTTAGGGAGTTGGATGGCTGCTGATTACACATTAACATGTAAAGGTGTGCATACAGAAGTATCGCAACTTGAAGCGACGAAAGCTATTTTTCATATTTATTTAATGCTTGCAGACCTTTTAGAGTATTTAAATATTGATCCTCAAAATAGAACAACGCAACCATTAATTACAGAGGTTTCGTTGGATGAAATCGAAGCATTACTTAATGTAAAAAGAGATGTAGCTAAAGCAATTATAGTGGCAAGAGTCAAAAATAAAGGCTTAACGCTTAAGCAACTATCAGAAGTACAAGGTGTAGGTTCAAAGACAATTGAAAAAGCAAAAGAAGTTTTTACATTTTGAGTTGGAAAACCCGTCCAATGACGGGTTTTCTTTTTCAAAAAAATCATATTAACCAATCAATTTCTTCATCAATTCATTGATTTAAGAATATGGCGGATTTATGAAGCCAAATCTATAGTAAGATCTGTTTCTATTTTTTGTTGAGCTTGAATACTTTCTTGAGCATTATTTATTATATTAAGAAATTTTAAAGCTTCTCCCATGTCATCAGCTTTATTCAGTGAAAAAATAGCACAAATGAAAGAGGCTATTCCTATGAGTGGGTCAAACCAACTAACACTAGACAGATTAATAATATCTAGACATAAAAAGCCAGAGAAAAAAGCCATTAAATAATAGATAAAATAAAGGAATATTTTTGTTAGAACACAAATATACCAATTTTTTGAAAAGGTCATTTGATCATTTTTTAGGGTTATTTTGATATACCTGTTTCCCCAATGATAGTGGTCGGTAAGTATGTCAAACTTAACTAGCCTTTGTTCATGTAAATTAATAATGTAATCTATTACTTCAGCACTGATTCTTGGTGTTCGTGTCAAATTTTGTGCAGCTTTATCTCTCAAAAGTATAGGTAACTCAGAACTTGTATTTTTATAAAATTTTTCAAAATATTCTGTGAAATTTTCTAGGTCATCTTTAAATTTTTTACGTTTGTGTTGATGAATAATGTGTAAGGTGACAGGTATAGAACATACTGTGACTACAGCAGATAGAATTGGAAGAACTGAACTAATTTCCATAAGCTTCTTATTGGTTATTTTGTTTTATTAGTATACAAAAAAGCCCCGATAAATCGAGGCTTTTTAAATCAAATTAAAAGGTTAAATCAACCAATCAATTTCATCATTAATTCATTCACTTGAGCAGGGTTAGCCTTACCACGTGACGCCTTCATCACTTGACCAACTAGACCGTTGAAAGCTTTCTCTTTACCAGATTTATACTCTTCAACCATCTTCTCGTTAGCAGCAAGCACTTCTTTAATGATTGCTTCAATCGCGCCTGTATCAGTTTCCTGTTTCAAGCCTTTTTCCGCAATGATTTCGTCCGCAGTTTTGCCTTCTTCCCACATAAAGCCGAACACTTGTTTCGCGATCTTACCGCTAATAGTGTTGTCGACAATACGCGCAATCATACCGCCCAATTTCTCACTCGACACAGGAGAGTCGGCAAGGTCTAGGCCAGCTTTGTTTAAAGCACCGGAGAATTCACCCATTACCCAGTTTGCAGCAATTTTACCTTGTGCAGCGCCGCCAGCAGCTTTTACCACATCTTCGTAAAACTCTGACATTTCACGAGTCAGGGTCAGTACGTGAGCATCATACTCAGTCACACCGAAGTCAGCCACGAAACGCGCACGACGAGCAGCAGGCAGCTCAGGCATTTGCGCTTTAATCGCTTCGATTTGCGCATCTGGAATCACCACAGGCAACAAGTCAGGATCCGGGAAGTAGCGGTAATCGTTCGCTTCTTCTTTAGAACGCATTGAACGCGTTTCCATTTTCACAGGGTCGAACAGACGCGTTTCCTGATCAATGGTGTCATCCCAGTCCAGAATTTCCATTTGACGTTCAATTTCAACATTGATCGCTTGTTCAATGAAACGGAATGAGTTCAGGTTTTTCAATTCACAACGTGTACCAAACGGTTGACCCGGACGACGTAACGACACGTTACAGTCACAACGGAACGAACCCTCCGCCATGTTACCGTCAGAAATACCTAACCAGCGCACTAAAGTGTGAATTGCCTTGATATAAGCAACCGCTTCTTCAACCGAACGCATATCCGGTTCAGAAACGATTTCAAGCAGCGGCGTACCGGCACGGTTCAAGTCAATGCCTGACATACCTTCGAACTGGTCATGAATCGATTTACCTGCATCTTCCTCAAGGTGCGCACGGGTTACGCCAATGCGTTTAACCGTGCCATCTTCAAGCTGGATGTCGATATGACCCAAGCCCACAATCGGGTTGTCCATCTGGCTGATCTGATAGCCTTTTGGAGAGTCCGGATAGAAGTAGTTTTTACGCGCAAATACAGACGCCTGATCGATGTAAGCATCGATACCCAGACCAAAGCGAATCGCAAGATCAACCACTTCTTTGTTTAATACCGGTAATACGCCCGGCATAGCCAAATCAACCAGGCTGGCTTGCGTGTTTGGATCATTACCGAAAACAGTCGATGAACCTGAAAAAATTTTGGTATTGGTGGCAAGCTGAGTGTGAATCTCGATACCAATAACGACTTCCCAACCATCAATCAGGTTGGATTTTGGTTTAGCCGATTTTTGAGCTTGAGCCATTATGCGTTCTCCTCAGCAATTGCAGCGCGTTTTGTATGCCAATCGGTGGCCTGTTGATACTGGTGTACCACAGACAACAATTGAGATTCTGACCAGTAATTACCAATCAGCTGTAAGCCAACTGGCAAGTTATTTTGGTCAAAACCGACAGGCGCGTTAATCGCAGGAAGACCTGCCAGATTTACCGCAAGCGTATAAATATCGCCCAGGTACATTTCAACTGGCGTTAAATCTGCACCAATTTTATAGGCAGTCGTTGGCGCAGAAGGTGCTGCAATGACATCGACCGATTCAAATGCTTTAAGGAAATCTTGCTGGATCAGGCGACGTACTTTCTGTGCTTTTACATAGTAAGCATCGTAATAACCTGCAGACAGGGCATACGTACCAATCAGGATACGGCGTTGCACTTCTGCACCAAAACCTTCTGAACGTGAACGCTTGTACAGGTCCATCAGGTCCACAGGATTTTCTGCGCGATAGCCATAACGTACGCCATCAAAACGTGATAGGTTCGAAGAAGCTTCGGCAGGTGCGATCAGGTAATAAGTCGGAACATAGCTTTCAGTCATGTTGAGGTCGATCTCAACAAGCGTAGCGCCCATTTCTTCTAACTTTTTAAGTGATTCTTCGACACGTGCTTTAACATCTTCAGCTAGGCCAGCAACATTAAAATACTGTTTTGGAATACCAATGCGTAAACCTTTTACTGAGGTAGCGTTCAGGTTCGCGACATAGTTATCTACCACTTGATCCATTGAAGTTGAATCTTTGGCATCATGACCGGCCATGACATTCATCAGGTAAGCACAGTCTTCTGCAGAACGTGCCATTGGACCACCTTGGTCTAGTGATGATGCATAGGCAATCATACCGAAGCGCGATACACGACCGTAAGTCGGTTTAAGACCGGTCAGACCACAGAATGATGCAGGTTGACGGATTGAACCACCGGTGTCAGTACCAGTTGCAAATGGTGCCAAATCCGCTGCCACAGCTGCTGCAGAACCGCCTGAAGAACCACCAGGGACATGGCCCAGGTTCCAAGGGTTGGCAGTTGCGCCGTAATATGAGTTCTCAGAGGTCGAACCCATCGCGAATTCGTCCATGTTCACTTTACCCAAAGTGACCAGGCCCGCAGCTTTACCTTTCGCTACAACGGTTGCGTCGTAAGGAGAGATAAAATTGTCCAGCATTTTTGAACCGGCAGTGGTTTTAATGCCTTGGGTACAGAAAATATCTTTGTGGGCAACTGGCACACCAGTCAGGGCAGAGGCATTGCCAGCTTTGATTGCAGCATCGGCAGCATCAGCTTGAGCCAATGCCTGTTCAGCAGTCACGGTCACATAAGCCTTGACCTGTGCATCAATTTTTTCGATGCGTTTTAAATAGTGTTGAGTCAATTCGCGGGATGAAAATTGAGCATTTGCCAAACCTTCAGTCAGTTCACGAATGGATAAGCGGTGTAAATCTGTCATGAGAAATAATTCTTTACGTTTAATTTAATAAAAAGAATGAACTGGGTAATAATTACTCAATCACGCGTGGGACGAGATACAAACCGTCCTGTACAGCAGGTGCAACTGCTTGGTATTCCTCACGATGATTGCTTTCCGACACGACATCTTCACGTAAAGGCTGTGGGTGGTCGAAAGGGCTTTTCAGTGGTTCAACACCGTCGGTATTGATGCCTTTCAGGGTTTCCATCATGCCTAAAATTTTATTTAAACTTTGAGCATATTCAGCAGATTGCGTATCATTGAGAGATAACCTTGCAAGGTTGGCAATAGCTGAAACTGTTTCTGCACTTAAATCTGCAGAATGCTGTGCATCCGATGTAGACATAATATTACCTAATCAGTATTAAAAAAATTCAAATTATCATGCGTTATGATAAGCGATTGACTTGTCCAAATCATCACATTTAGTTAAAGTGGCGACCTTGCGTCCATATAAAGTTTAACTGAGAACGTCCCCGTGATTCTAAAACGACTAATAGGCTTGTTTTCGCCCGATCTTGCCATTGATTTAGGTACAGCAAATACACTTATTTATGCGCCAGGACGAGGCATTATATTAAATGAACCAACGGTTGTAGCCATCCGTCATAGTGGTTCACATAAAATTGTTGCGGCAGTCGGTCTTGAAGCGAAGCAAATGCTAGGTCGTACCCCAGCCAATATCTCAGCGATCCGTCCTATGAAAGACGGTGTGATTGCGGATTTTGAAGTCACTGAGACCATGCTGAATCAGTTCATTCGCAAAGTACATGAAAACCGTTTATTTACTCCGGCACCGCGTGTCGTGGTTTGCGTGCCATGTAAATCGACTCTGGTTGAGCGCCGTGCCATTCGTGAAGCCGTGTTTAATGCGGGCGCACGTGATGTACGTTTAATTGAAGAGCCAATGGCAGCAGCGATTGGTGCAGGTATGCCAGTTGAGCAGGCTTGTGGTTCGATGGTGGTCGATGTTGGCGGTGGTACCACTGAAATTGCAATCATTTCCCTACAAGGTTGTGTTTATGCCGATTCTTTACGTATTGGCGGTGATGTCTTTGATGAACAGATCATTAACTATGTGCGTAAGGCGCATGGCTGTGTGATCGGCGAAACTACGGCTGAAGTGATCAAAAAAGAAGTGGGTATGGCTTTGCCTGATGAAGGCGCTAAACCGCTTGAAATTGAAGTTCGTGGTCGTAACCTCGCAGAAGGTGTGCCTCGTGCGATTGTGGTCAATTCAGATGAAGTGACCCAAGCGATTTCTGATCCATTGCAAAACATCGTGTCTGCGGTGAAATCTGCTTTAGAACACACACCTCCTGAGCTTTCTTCGGACATCGCTGAACGTGGTATCGTGTTAACCGGTGGTGGTGCATTGTTGCGTAATCTTGACAAACTGCTTGCCAAAGAAACTGGCCTGCCAGTTGTGGTTGCAGAAGATCCACTGTCTTGTGTGACACGTGGTGGCGGCAAGGTACTCGAATTTTTCGACAACCCAAATCATGACATGTTATTCGTAGGCTAAGAAAAGGATTCGGCGGGTGCAAGCACATCTGTTTTCTCGACAACCGCCATCTTTTCGCTCTTTTATCATTGCATTGGTAACATGCCTGGTGGTGCTTTTCTTTGATTGGCGCATGCCGCATGTTGTTCAACCTGCAAGGGATGTCCTGTACGCTGCTTATAATCCTATTTATGCGGTGGCCAGCTATCCGGTATTGTCGCGAGAGTGGTTGAATCAACAAACCAAGTCTGAAGCTCAATTGCGTCGGGAAAATACCGCGATGCAAGCCGAGCTCTTACAGGCACAGGTACGCTTACAAAAAATCTCTGAACTTTCTGCTGAAAATACCCGTTTGCGCGGTCTATTGGACACGCCGCTGATCATTGATGGACGTATTGAAATTGCCGAAGTGATTGGTACCGATGCCGATCCATTACGGCATATTATCGTGATCAACCGTGGTTCGAATAACGAGCTGAAAGTGGGGCAAACCGTACTGGATGACAAGGGTATCATGGGGCAGATTATCAATGTCTATCCGCATAGTAGTCGGGTCATGCTGTTGTCTGATAAAGAACATTCACTGTCAGTGCGCCTGGAAAATACCGGAATGCGTGCCATTGTTTCGGGCACGGGCGATCTGGGACGTTTAAAAATGGAATATGTACCGACCAGTGCTAACATCAAGGTTGGTGAAAAAGTCTATAGTTCGGGCTTGGGCCAACATTTTCCGGCAGGTTATCTGGTAGGGCAGGTGTCTAAAGTACAACGGGATAATTCCGGTGAATTTGCCCAGATTGATGTCACGCCTGCAGCCCAACTGGCTGGTGGACATCATGTGGTGGTGTTATTTTCCGATTCATTAGCGATGGAGCAACCGCATGTCAATCGCTAAGATGAAATCCAGAAAGCATCGTGATCCTTTAATGGCTATTGTCATTTCGGTGATTGTGGCTTCTATTTTAATGGTCTATCCACTTTCTTATAATCTCTCGGGCTGGCGTCCGCTGTTTATGCTGATGATCATGCTTTTCTGGGTGCTGTGCCAGCCGACCTGGTGTGGGATCTGGTTTGCCTTTGGTACCGGTATTTTTATTGATCTGCTGCTGGATGCACCTTTGGGTCTGAATGCGCTGAGCTTTATCATTATTGCCTTTTTAGCCCGCTTTCTAACCCGTGAGCGCCGTATCCTGACCTTTAATAATCTCTGGGTGATTATGGGGCTGGCGATTGTCGCATATCTGCTGATGATCTTTTTTACCCAGATTATAGCTGGCGTGCAATTTTCTTATGCACGGCACTGGATTCCGATGCTGACCAGTATTCTGGTTTGGCCTGCTATTTATTATATGCTCAAAAAATGGCGCATATAATTCTAGCTTCGAGCTCACCCCGGCGTCGCGAGTTATTGCAACAACTCGGGCTGAGCTTCGATATTTACAGTCCCGAGATCGACGAATCTCTACAAGCAGGCGAGTCGGTCGCAGCCTATGTTGAACGTCTGGCACGTGCCAAAGCCGATGCCGTGGCAGAGCTTTATCCTGATGCAATTATTATTGCTGCGGACACCAGTTTGGGGGTGGATCAGGAGATTTTGGGCAAACCTGAATCCAAACAACATGCGATTGAAATGTGGACAAAAATCTCCGGTCGGTGGCATGATGTATATAGCGGTGTCTGTGTTCGTACAAAGCATGAAAAATACAGCATAGTGGTACGCACACAGGTCGAATTTCAAATCCTGAGCGCTGCAGATATGGAAAGTTACTGGGCGACAGGTGAGCCACTGGGTAAAGCAGGGGCTTATGCAATTCAAGGAATTGCAGCACGTTATATTCCAAAAATACAGGGCAGTTATTCCAATGTGGTTGGCTTGCCTTTATATGAGACAGTACAGTTATTACAGACGGTTAAGGCACTAAATTAACTGCTGAAAAGAATTCTTATAATGTTTTGAGTGTAGTTATGTCTGACGAGTTGTTGATTAACGTCACGCCGATGGAATGTCGGGTCGCGTTAATTGAAAACGGCACGGTCAATGAACTGTTTGTCGAGCGTACGGCCAAGCGTGGTCTGGTAGGGAATGTTTATAAAGGAAAAGTGGTGCGGGTCTTGCCCGGCATGCAGGCTGCTTTCGTAGATATCGGACTCTCTCGCACTGCGTTTTTACATATCAATGATATGGTCTGGCCACGCAATCAACCCACGCCTAATGTTTTTGAGCTGCTTCAACCGGGACAAGTCCTCACGGTTCAGGTGATGAAGGATATGCTCGGCACCAAGGGTGCGCGGCTATCTACCGATCTCTCTATTCCTTCGCGTTATTTAGTGTTGATGCCATATGGCAATCATATCGGTGTATCGCAACGGATTGAATCCGAGGAAGAGCGCAATCGCTTGCGTTCGATCATTGAGCGGATTCAGGCAGAACATAAGCTGCCAGGTTCAGTGATTGTACGTACTGCGGCAGAAGGGATTGAAGAAGAAGCCATTGCACAGGATATGGCTTATCTGGCCAAGCTTTGGGAATATATCCAGCGCAAGCAAAAGATTATTGCAGTGCCGTCCTTGATCTTTGAAGAATTGCCTTTACCGCAGCGGGTGATTCGTGATCTGGCCAATGAAGAAACTGCCAAAATTTACGTAGATTCACGTGAAATTCATGCCAAGTTGCAGGAATTTGTCGAAGAATTTGTTCCGAACATGAGAGACCGTTTGCTGCATTATCCGGGTGAACGGCCAATTTTTGACTTGTATAATGTCGAAGAAGACCTGCAAAAGGCATTGCAAACTCGTGTCGCATTGAAGTCCGGCGGCTATCTGATGATTGACCAGACTGAAGCCATGGCCACGATTGATGTCAATACTGGTTCTTATGTTGGTGGTCGTTCGCTGGAAGATACGGTTTTTAAAACCAATATGGAAGCGACCGATGTCATCGCACGTCAGTTACGTCTGCGTAATCTGGGCGGAATTATTATCATTGATTTCATTGATATGCAGGAAGCGCAGCATCGTGAAGAAGTAATGAAACAGTTTGAGCGCATGCTGGAACGTGACCATGCCAAGACCAAGATTACTCAGGTATCGGAACTGGGCCTGGTAGAAATGACCCGGAAACGCACCCGTGAGTCGCTGGAACATTTGCTCTGTGAATCTTGTCCGACCTGTCAGGGACGTGGTTATGTCAAAACAGCCGAGTCAGTATGTTACGAAATATTCAGGGAAATTCTGCGTTATGCCCGTGCTTATGAGTCACAGAGTGGCTTTACTGTCGTCGCGCATCCTGCTGTCATTGATCGATTATTGACGGCAGAAGCGCCTGCAGTCGCTGATCTAGAACATTTCATTAATCGCGTGATTAAGTTCCAGGTGGAAAATCTGTATACGCAAGAGCAATACGATATCATTCTCAGCTGAAATTGTAACAGAATATCGTTAAACACTTGTTACATCTGAAATTTTACAATCGGGCCTTTATTTACAATACTAGATGCATGAATTAGCCAAAGCCGTTTCTCCCAGTTTCAGGCTTAGCAAAAGGAGTGTGTGATGAGTATGAGTAAAGCAGTAATCCATAAAGGCCTAAAACACGTATTAGAACCAAAGACTGTACATGCGGGATATATCGTTGATGAGCGCGGTAATGAAGTTCAGATTACCGCGAGCATGATCCGTAACGTCTGCCATCAATTATTACAACAGTGCCGTACTATTAAAAGCTGATTATATTTGTGCATTGTTTTTAACTTGTCAAAAAATGATTTGGATAGATGATTAAAATCGAGAAGTCTTCCAAAAATTCTAAAATAATTTAAAAAGATTTCAAAAATAAAGAAAAGGGACCAGATCGGTCCCTTTATTCTGTGCTCAGAGACTAGCAAAAATGATCAACACCTTTGACAATCCATCTGTCTTATTTATTCATCCGCGGCTAGCTTACCGCCCGTAACTTTGGGACAGGTTCGCCATCTACAATAAGTTCAAAACGTTGAATTTCTTCTTCCAGATGTGTCAGCAAATTCTGCATTTTCGGCAGGGCATTACGACATGCGGTCAAGCCGACTTCCAGTTTATCTAAATAGCTGGTCATGGTGATATTCAAGGCCTGACCATCCAGTACGATAGAAGCCGGATAAAGTGCTTCAAGACGTGCACCATTCCAGTAAAGGGGCTCTTGTGGTCCAGGTACATTGGAAATAATGACGTTAAACGCCTGACGTGTTGGCATTAAACCGGAGGCAATATTGAGACCTGCTGCGCCATAAACAAAGGCACTATAGTTTAAGATTTGATTGGCATTCATGCGTTTAAAGCGCTCTTTGGCACTCAACACACTGCGGCGTACGATCTTGAGACGTTCCAGTGGATCTTCTTTATGCGTACCCAGATTGGCTAGAATCATGGTAATACGGTTGGATACATCCGAGTCATCACTGCGAACCGAAGCTGGAACCATGGCAATTAACGGTTTTTTCGGTAAGGCATTTTGCGATAATAAATATTCACGTAATGCACCTGAACAAATGGCCAAGACAATATCATTAATGGTCACGCCCAATGCCTTAGAAATATGACGTAAACGTGAAAACTCGAAAGACTGGGCTGCAAAGCGACGTGACGCACTGACGCGTTGATTCAGAATGCTACTTGGTGCCTGAAAGCTGGATACATAATCCGGATTACGTCCCATATCTTTCATGACGGTTTGCGATAGTTCATAAGCAACTCGTGGCGCACATTCCAGTTGCCCCTTAATGGTCTGCAGGACATTTTTAAACCTGTTAACTTTAGGTGCTTTAAGGCGTTTGGCACGCGGTCCTTCCACACACCATGGCGGTACAATACTCTTGGCATTTGGATCATGTGAAAGCGACTTTTCGACCAGACGCATGCCAGCAATTCCATCTACCATGGCATGGTGTATTTTGAAATACATGGCAAAACGATTACCTTCAATGCCTTCAATGATATGACAGGTCCATAAAGGTTTTGCACGATCAATCAGGGCACTATGTTCTTGAGAAATATAGGTCAGCAATTCACGGATACGGCCCGGTTTTGGCAGGGCGATATGACGAAAATGATGATCTAAATCAAATTCCTGGTCTTCATCCCAAAACAGGCCGTTTAAATAATTGTTAAAAGGTGGGATAGGGGAGCATTTCGAATTTTGGATATCCGTGACTAGATCCTGAATAAAGGAAGCTGGCGCATTGTCGGGAATTTGGAATAAAAATAGTCCACCTACATGCATAGGCTGCTGCCGTTTCTCTAAAGTTAAGAAAATAAAATCAATTGGATGTAATGGACGCATAGCGTGGATTGCCTCACTGCATTCTCTATGGCTTTTTTGTTAAAAGGCCTTGTTAGAATTATTACTTTAGTTTTTAAAGTATATCTTTTTTAGCATATAAATGAACTGCTTTATCTTGCCTCAACTGTGAAAAAGTGGCTATTGACAAGAACAAAATATCTTCCTAAGTTTATGAAATGTGAAAATTTTAGTTTTAAAATAGTTTTCTAAAAATAGTATTCACTAGGCGAAGTGGAGTGTAACTTAATAATTATGTGTTATTAAAAGAATAGCATTGTGTTCAATTTCACATTTTATGCAAATAAATCAATGAGCTAAAATTTTATCAATTCTTTAATTAAAATAATATTATCCCGATAAAAGGTAATTTCTATCTTGTCACTAAATGTAAAATTATCAATTAAAAAAGACTATCTTTATTAAAAAATAGTCTTTCAATCAATAGGAACGATAAAACTTAACTTTATTTTTTTAGATTGCCAGCATGTAAGCCACATTCTTTATGGGTAGCTTCTTCCCACCACCAGCGGCCTTCGCGTTCATGCTGATTTGGCAGCACAGGGCGAGTACAAGGTTCACAGCCGATAGAAACAAAACCTTTCTCATGCAGGGCATTATAAGGGACTTCCATCATACGGATATAACTCCAGACATCTGCACTGGACCAGTTGGCTAGAGGATTGTACTTAATCAACTGCTTTCCAGGACCGGAGAAACCTGGATCTGCCTGAACCACAGGAATTTCATTGCGTGTACCCGGACTTTGGTCTTTGCGCTGACCGGTAATCCAGCCATCCAGTGTGGTCAGTTTTTTACGTAGCGGTTGAACCTTGCGTATACCGCAACATTCCTGATGGCCATCTTCAAAAAAACTGAATAGCCCCTTGGTGGTGACTAAATTTTGTACCGCATCCGTTTCAGGGAAGCAGATTTCAATCTCGATATTATAATGCTTACGCACTCGTTCAATAAACTGATACGTCTCTGCATGTAGACGGCCAGTATCCAGACTGAATACCCGGAACGGTTTACCGAGATGCGATGCCATATCAATCAATACAACATCTTCAGCACCAGAAAATGAAATCGCAATTTCACCTTGCTGGCCCAGTGCAAGTGCCAAAATTTCATTGGGCGATTTATCAGCATATTCAGATGCAAGCGCATCAATACGATCAATAGTAGGAATGATGGTCATGAGAGTCCTGGCGATATAGGCTTGGAAAGGACATGGCCTATATTAGTTAATTTCACATCTATTTTAATAGAATTGATTTAATTGACTTATCACTAAAAAATAAATACTTATTAAAAAAATAGATTTAAAAAAGTACAGTGCAAAATCTGTTTCTTCAGCTATGATAGTGCAAAATTTTTTCAATACAACTTAGAGGGAATGTTCATGGAAGTCGTATGTCTAGATTTAGAAGGTGTGTTGGTTCCAGAAATCTGGATTAACTTTGCCAAAAAAACCGGTATTAAAGAGCTTGAAGCGACGACTCGTGACATTCCTGACTATGATGTACTGATGACCCAACGTCTGAATATTTTAAAACAGCACGGTTTAGGCTTGAACGATATTCAGGAAGTGATTGCAGAAATGGGTCCATTCCCAGGAGCAAAAGAATTTGTGAAATGGGTGAGTACGCATTTTCAATTAATTATTCTTTCAGATACTTTCTATGAATTTGCACATCCATTGATGAAGCAACTGGATTGGCCGACGATTTTCTGTCATAAACTGGAAACGGATGAAGCGGGCATGATCTCAGCCTATAAACTTCGTCAGCCAGATCAAAAACGTCAGGCTGTTAAAGCACTGCATGGTTTGAATTTCCGTGTGATTGCGGCAGGGGATTCTTATAACGATACTACAATGTTAGGTGAGGCAGACCATGGTTTCCTATTTGATGCGCCTGAAAATGTGATTGCTGAATTCCCGCAATTCCCGCCAATTCGTGGTTATGATGCGTTAAAAGAAGCAATTCGTAATGCTTCAGTGCGTGATATCCCTGCTTAAAGAATTTAAGTAAATAAAAAGGCGCTATAAGCGCCTTTTTTATTGAATCTATCAAAAAATCAGAAGCGGTAACCGATTTTCATGCCATATGCGATTGCAGTGTTATCGGTGAACTCTCCTACAACATTAGGGCCTGCTTTAGCCTCAGCGTCACCTAACCACATATAGCGAACACCTGCTTGAATAAAGTAATTTTCGGCTGGGCTATATTGTCCACCTAAACCTACACCCCAGTAACCTTCGGTTGGTCCTAGTGTTGTTACAGGATTACCTGCACCTGAGTCATAACTTACTAAAGCAGAGCCAGACCATTTGTCGCTAAATTTACGGCCAACACCAACATTTGCAGACCATTGATCATCTGAGTAGTCAATCAAATTACTACCTGAGCGTAATTTTAATAAATTAGGTGTTACTGCAAATTGGCTCCAATTTACCCAGCGTACGTTAGCAAAGGCTAAAGTATTTGCTGCAATACCTGTTTGAAGATCTAAATTTACAGATTGAGGTGTTGTAGCTGTAACATCTGGTGAAAGAGGCGATGCAATAGTTCCAAATCCAAAGCTCTCTGTTGAATTTGCCTCATGATCGATTTCTGAACGATAAGTAATAGCTGCTTTTAAAGCAATTTCAGGGATTTGATAAGCGAAACCAGCAAGCCAGCCCCAAGCTTCTTCTTCATCAAGTTTAATATCATAGCCCGAATTTCCATAAGCTGCACCTCGTAATGCAATTTTAGCTTCTACAGTTTGCCAAACAGGTCCAGCATAAAAATTCCAGTTTTCAGTTGGTTGATAACCGATTAAAGCTGTAAGGTTATTAGTTTTTACTTCTACTTGAGTGCTTTCTCGTTGAGTACTAAGAGGATTTACTTGTGAAAAACTTACATTATTTGTTGGATAAATTGAATCGGCACCATAAGGTTGATCATAAATCAGACCTAAAGATATTTTATCAGTTGCTTGAACTTTAATAGCAGCAGATGGAAAGTAGTAGTCTTCTGCCATGTCGCTGATAGATTCATTACCTAGTTGAGGAATAGATTTTCCAGATACGCTAGGATCAATCACAGTAATACCTGCTTCAGCATAATTACCCGGCTGTAAAAAAGCAGAAATAGATTGACCAGAACGGTCTAGGCCAGCTGCTTGAACTGCAGAAAGAGGTAAAGTGCTAAGTAAAATAGCAGAATAAATTTTATTGAGCTTCATGGTACGTTCCCTGATGCCATCTGTAACAAAAATGTGCAGGAAAAGTAACATAATTTTAAAAAGAGTAAATACTCAGCTCTGTTGAAGAAATGAACTAAGGCGGTTAAGGAAAGAGCTTGATTAGAGTTTTTATACTAATTTTATTGGTATAAATATATGAAAAATATAAGATTAAATTAACTTTAAATAATGTGAAAGGATTGAAGTTCTGTTAATTTTAATTGGTGCTAAAATAATCGAATGATATGCAAGTGAATAAAAATAGAGTAAAAAAGTTAAAAAAACCACCCGAAGGTGGTTTTTTTATTAAGGATATCTTAGAAACGGTAACCCATTTTTAAGCCATATGCCCATGCTTTATTGTCTTCAAATTCAGCGACGTATTCAGAACTACCAGCTTGCGCGCCTGTTTGTGCTTTTGCATCACCTAACATGAAGTATTTAACACCACCCGCGATGAAAGTAGCTGGTGTTGGACTGTACTGAAGACCTAAGCCTACATTCCAATAACCTTCAGTTGGACCAAGTGTAGATACAGGGTTACCTGCACCAGAGTCCCAACCTACAGATACGTTACCAGCCCATAGATCATTAAATTTACGACCCACACCTACAGTTGCTGAAATTTGGTCATCTTCATATTCAACAAGATTGAAGCCATCTGGGCGATCCACAATAGGGCCAACTGCTTCTGATATTAGACCAAATTTATAAGGTTGAATTGAGAATTTAGACCATTCAACCCAGCGAACATTCGCAAAAGCTACAGTATTCGCCATAATACCTGTTTGGAAATCAAGGTTTACAGACTGTGGAGTAGTAATTTTTGTCTCACCACTTGCTGCTGCAATAGCTGCTGCTGCTGCGGCCCCATTTGGGAGCAAAGCTAAAGCTGGTAAGGTTGGAATACTTTCATTCATATTAACATCATGGTCAATTTCAGAACGATAAGTAATAGATGCTTTTAATGCAATTTCAGGAATTTGATAAGCAAGACCGGCTAACCAACCTACAGAGCTATCTTCTGGAATAGACGCATCGTAACCATTGTATAAGCTGTAAGCCTGGCCACGTAATGAAAGATTACCTTTGATCGTTTGGTAAACTGCGCCACCGTAAATATTCCAATTCTCAGTTGGTTGGAAACCTGCAATAAATGATAAATTTTGAGTATCTACTTCTACGCTAGTGTTACCAGTGCCAAGTAATCCATTAATATTTGCTAACCCAGCATCGACTGTTGAAGTAACAGTATTAGTTACTTGTTGAGTAATTGCATTTGTTACGCCTTGCGTAATAGCATCAAGTGCGCCTGGAGTACCACGAATAGCTTGCTCTGCAATAGCTTGAGTGGGTGCCTGGCCTGCTGCAACTAAAGCAGCTGCACGTCTAGCTACTTCACCATTTACTCCAGCAGTCAAGTTGGCTGCTAGTGCTCCAGGAAGGTTTGCGGCTACATTTGTTTCGATAGTTGAGTCACGAATATCTGCTAACGCGTCAGGAGCTAAAATTGTATTCGTAGAATCGGAAACAAATACGTTATTACCTGTATAGGTAGCATCTGCTCCAAACGGTTGGTCATATAAAATACCAACTGAAAATTTGCTGGTTGGCTGAAATTTTAAAGCAGCACTTGGAAAATAATAATCACCCGCCATATCACTAATATTACGGCGAGTATCACTTGTTCCAGCTTCTTTACCAGATACATCTGGGTCTAGGACAGAAATACCTGCTTCAAAGTAATTACCTGGTTGCAGGAAGGCTGCAATTGATTGGCCTGAACGGTCCATTGCCGCAGCAAATGCACCCGTCATTGGTACAGTTGCAAGAATCATTGCAGTAGTTAATGTTTTTAATTTCATTTACGTCTTTCCTTGAGGTACAAATTTATATCTAGCGTTGTTGTTTGCACTTATTTAATTCTTGGAGATTTCGGGTATTTATCCGCAATCATTTGTTACTCCATGTGACAAAAATAGCACAATTAAAATAAGAGTAAATGCTCTAGAAAAAACTAATTAGTCTAAAAAAGCATCAAAATAGAGTTTTTACACCAAAAAATAGCCTCATTTTGAAATAAGTATTTGAAAGTAATAGAAATAAAATAATGAAGAAAAAATGATTTTTTGTATAAAAAATATTCTAAAAATATGAAGATTAACGCTAATTTTTTGAAGTATAGATCACATTTTGAAAGGATGGTGCGCCCTGCGGGACTCGAACCCACGTCGGTCGCTTAGGAGGCAACTGCTCTATCCAGTTAAGCTAAGGGCGCGAAAAGAAGGCTATTGTACTGTAAAAAATACAAAAAAAAGTTATTGCCGAAGCAATAACTTTTAAGGACTCATAGCTACAGGAGTTGTCTAGGTATTTTTAGGCTTAAGTAACTTAAACAGACCGAACATGACCACGATCCAAAGCGGGATCATCAAAATAGATTCCTGGAATCCTTGCGTCCACATGATGTAAAGAATCGTAAGAATGAAACCTAGAACCAGAATATTACCCGCCGGAGACCAAAGCGCAGGGAAGGAAGTCTTATGTGCTAGCTTTTTCATGCTTTGAATAAACTTGAGATGGGTCAGCGTAATCATGGCCCAGTTTAATACCAATGCACCGACTACGATGTAAATCAGATGGCTTAAGGCATCTTCAGGCACGAAGTAATTAAGTAGTACACAGCCAAAAATCAGCGCGGCAGAGAACAATACAGCAGGAATTGGCGTACCTTGCTTATTCACTTTCATGAAGACTTTAGGTGCATTTCCTTGTTGAGCCAGACCATAGAGCATACGGCTGTTGGCGTACATACCACTGTTATATACAGACAATGCTGCTGTCAGGATAATAAAGTTCAGTAAGTGTGCTGCCCAGTCAATGCCAAGCTGGCTGAAAATCATCACGAACGGACTTTTGTCCAGACCACCAAGTTCAAGCTGATTCCAAGGCACGAGTGACAACAGAATCGTCAAAGCACCGACATAGAAAATCAGAATACGGAAAACCACCTGATTAATGGCTTTCGGAATGGTTTTTTCCGGATTTTCAGCTTCTGCAGCCGCCATGCCGATCAGTTCAATACCACCGAAGGCAAACATCAGGAAGGCCAGCATGTAGAACAGACCTTCAAAACCATTCGGGAAGAAACCGCCCGCGGTCCAAAGATTGCTAAAAGATGCGCCTGAAGAAGCATCAGCAGTCAGGATCAGATACAGGCCAAAGACAATCATCGAGATGACCGCAGTCACTTTAATGATAGAAAGCCAGAATTCCGATTCACCGTAGAATTTCACATTGCCGAGGTTGACCAGTGTAATCACGATAAAGAAAAACAGTACCGATGCCCAGGCTGGAATATGCGGCCACCAGTAGTTGATATATTTCGCAACCGCAGTAAGTTCGGTCATGGCCACCAGGATATACAGAATCCAGTAGTTCCAACCCGCAAGGAAACCGGGAAATTTTCCCCAGTATTTATAAGCAAAATGGCTGAATGAACCTGCGACAGGTTCATGAACAATCATCTCACCCAATTGACGCATGATTAAAAATGCAATCAGGCCCCCAATGGCATAGCCTAAAATAATAGAAGGACCCGCAGATTGGATCACCTGTGCGGAACCTAAGAATAAGCCTGTGCCAATTGCACCGCCCATGGCGATCAACTGAATATGACGGTTCTTTAAGCCACGCTGAAGTTGTGAAGACTCGTTATTCAAAGTGTTCAGCCCGACAATGGAAAATGATAAGTGGCTGATTGTAATTGATCAGACTAAAGAAGCCTAGTCCATCCTAAGAATGAAATATTGTTGGAGGAATAATAAAAAATATTCATATAAATAACTGAAATAAAATATAAATGAATCAATATATTAATTTTATTGAAACTGTTACTGACGAGTTCTCTGTTTTCTTGGATAAAATACAAATGCCGTTTTTTTATACTAAGGTCTGGCAGTCAAGCAGTTCTGCTTTCAACATACTATACTTTGAATATAAATATTGAATAACCTGTACGAAAACAAAGACAAGTTAAAGGATGAAATAATTCATGAGTTTTGCCGCCCAAATCAAGATTCCTGCAACCTATATGCGTGGAGGCACCAGTAAAGGTGTTTTCTTTAAGCTAGATGACCTACCTGCGCAAGCACAACAGCCTGGCCGGATTTGTGATCAGCTTTTGCTGCGCGTGATTGGTAGCCCAGATCCATACGGGAAACAGATCGATGGTATGGGGGGTGCCAGTTCCAGCACCAGTAAAACGGTGATCCTGTCAAAAAGCCAACACGCTGATCATGATGTCGATTATTTATTTGGTCAGGTGTCGATTGACCGTCCTTTTGTGGACTGGAGTGGCAACTGTGGCAATCTGACCGCGGCAGTAGGTGCATTTGCCATTTCCAATGGTCTGGTCGATGCCGAACGTATTCCTGAAAATGGGTTGTGCACAGTACGCATCTGGCAGGCCAATATTCAGAAAACCATTATTGCACATGTGCCGATGCAGAATGGACAGGTGCAGGAGCTGGGTGATTTCGAACTGGATGGCGTAACCTTTCCTGCGGCCGAAGTGCAGATCGAGTTTCTGGATCCAGCCGATGACGATGCTGAAGGCGGTTCGATGTTTCCAACAGGCAATCTGGTCGATACATTGGAAGTTCCCAATATTGGCAGCTTTGAAGTAACCATGATTAATGCCGGCATTCCAACCGTCTTTTTGAATGCGAGAGATCTCGGTTATAAGGGTACCGAGCTTCAGGATCATATCAATAATGACGTGGCAGCCCTGACAAAATTTGAGACAATTCGTGCCTATGCTGCGAAGCAGATGGGACTGATTCAGGATATTGCCGAAGCCGTAACCCGACAACACACTCCAAAAATTGCCTTTGTTGCACCACCGAGTAGCTATACCTCTTCAAGTGGCAAGACCGTCACTGAATCGGATACCGATATTCTGGTTCGTGCCTTGTCTATGGGTAAATTACATCATGCCATGATGGGTACCGCTGCTGTCGCAATTGGTACAGCGGCTGCCATTCCCGGAACCTTGGTAAATCGGGTTGCAGGTGGAGTAGAGCGTGAAGCGGTACGTTTTGGGCATCCTTCCGGGACTTTGAGAGTCGGTGCACAAGCAAGTTTTGAAAATGGTGAGTGGAAAGTGAAGAAAGCGATAATGAGCCGTAGTGCCCGCGTGTTGATGGAAGGCTGGGTGCGCGTACCAGAAGATGTTCTCGTTTAAATGCCGTGCATACATTTAGCCTAAAAAAACCACCGATTCTACGGTGGTTTTTTTATTGTTTAAAATCTCTGCCTTGCTTATTTGATGTTGAATAGCAAATTTCAGCAGAACAATTCAATTTATGGCTGAAAATTCAAGGCATTTCTAGGTACAATGCCTGATCAACGTACAGGCATTTATTCGCTTGTCATTTTATTTTTCTGGACTACGTATTCGAGGCGAATGTGTCATCTATCACTGACGTATCAACCCATGCACTCACTCAAGCACAACACCGCATTCAACAGGATTTATTGACCGCTCTGGAAGCCTTTGCTATTCCAGAACCGTTAAGGTCGGCAGTCCATCATGCTGTGATGCTGGGTGGCAAGCGGGTACGTCCAGCGCTATGCTATGCCACCGCTGCATTAAAGCCTAACCAGAATAGTGCCGCAGTGCGCCGTGCAGCGGTTGCGATCGAGTTTATTCACTGCTATTCATTGGCTCATGATGATCTGCCATGTATGGACAATGATTTGCTGCGCCGTGGCCAGCCGACATGTCATGTGGCTTATGGAGAAGATACCGCGCTTTTGGCAGGTGATATCCTGCAATCGATGGCTTTTGAAATTTTGGGTAGCCGTCTGTTTGATCAGGGGCCAGCGGTAGAAGCTTCCATTGTACTGAAGCAGATGCAGATTCTGGCAACCGCTTCTTCGAAAATGGTGAATGGTCAGGTTTTAGATTTACAGTCTGAAGGCAAAAAAATCGATCAGCAGGCACTGGAAACCATCCATCGCAATAAAACCGGTGCTTTGATTAGTGCCGCGATCATGATGGCGGCGGTGACAATCTTTGAAGGTACCGATCTGGCCATTCCTAAATTACGTGAGTTTGGACAGGCGATTGGTCTGGCCTTCCAGGTACAGGATGATATTCTGGACATTATCTCCGATACCCAAGTGTTGGGGAAAACAGCCGGCAAGGATGAACAGGTAGAGAAATCGACCTATCCGGCATTAATGGGTCTGGAGCAGGCCAAGGCCTATGCCCAGCAATTACATGATCAGGCGATCAATGCCTTGAACCATTTTGAAGGTCAGGCGGAAGAGTTGAGGCAAATTACCCAGTTCCTGCTCACGCGCAAAAGCTGATTGAAAAATTATTTTTCTAAAAAATTTTAAAGGAACCGCATAAAAAAAGAGGACTTGAAGTCCTCTTTTTAGTTGATACAGAATTATTTGCTTTCGTTATACAGGCGTTCAGCTTCTTCAAAGCGATCGGTAATTTCTGCTGTTGGTGCTTTACCCATCAGGCTCACCACCACAATCGCCAGCATTGAACAGATAAAACCAGGAACGATTTCATACAGGCCAGTGTCAGCAAACAGGTTCTTCCAGAAAATAACTACGACTGCACCCACGATCATACCGGCCAGAGCACCATTCAAGGTCATGCGTTTCCAGAACAGTGACAGGATAATCAGCGGACCAAAGGCGGCACCAAAACCTGCCCAGGCATAGGCCACTAGACCAAGTACTTTGGATTCAGGATTGCCCGCCATCCAGATTGCCAGCAAGGCAATCAGTAGCAACATCAAACGGCCAACCCAGACCAGTTCTTTTTGTGAGGCATTTTTACGCAGGAAAGATTTATAGAAGTCTTCCGTTAGAGTACTTGAGCAGACCAATAGCTGACAGCTTAAAGTACTCATTACTGCCGCCAGAATGGCAGCCAATACCACACCGGCAATCCATGGATTGAACAAAATCTTGGTCAGTTCCATAAATACCGTTTCAGGATTGGCATTCACTACGCTTGCCAGTTCTGGATGCTGCTGGAAATAAGCAATACCAAAGAAGCCAGCTGCGACTGCACCGCCCAGACATAGAATCATCCAGGTCATGCCAATACGGCGTGCATTTGGAATCGACTTGACCGAATCGGCTGCCATGAAGCGCACCAAAATATGCGGCTGGCCAAAGTAACCCAGACCCCAGGCGAGCAGAGAAATAATCGCAACAAAGCTCAGATCACCCAGAATATTCATTGCTTGAGGACGAGCAGCTTCCAGTGCCAAAGTTACCTGAGACATATCTGAAAATGCCATCAACGTCACGATTGGTGTCAGCAACAAGGCAAAGATCATCAGACCCGCCTGAATGGTATCGGTCCAGCTGACTGCCAGGAAGCCTCCAATAAATACATAGCTGATGGTGGCAATGGCACTGATCCAGAGTGCGGTACTGTAAGACATGTCGAACATGCTTTCAAACAGGCGTGCACCTGCGACCATGCCGGAAGCACAGTAAATCGCAAAGAAAATCAGAATCACGAAAGCCGAAACAATACGCAGGATTTTCTTCTGGTCGTTAAAACGATTCGAGAAATAATCCGGCAGGGTCAGGGCATTGTGCTGAACTTCGGTATGCACCCGCAGACGGCCAGCAACCAGCAACCAGTTGAGCCAGGCACCAATAATCAGACCGATGGCAATCCACATTTCAGACAGGCCGGAAAGATAAATCGCACCGGGCAGACCCATCAGGAGCCAGCCACTCATGTCGGAAGCCCCTGCAGAAAGTGCAGTTACGAAACTCCCTAAACGTCGGCCCCCTAAGATGTAATCGGAAAAGTTGCTTGTCGCGCGATAAGCCATCAGGCCAATCACCACCATTGCGACAATATAGAAAAGAAAAGTAATTAAGGTTGGATTTAGGGAGCTCATACGGTATCCATTTTTAAGTTGGACAGTAGATCGAAACAAGGAATAAGATAGTTGCGAAAAGCTTTAATCCGAAAGCCAGGCAACATCAAATCCAGTAGATTTCAAAAATAAACGCGAAATTTAACCATAAATTCACATTTTTTGCTGAGATTTTCTTGCGCGAATAAAAATAGGCAACCCTCGGGCTGCCTATGTATAAAGTCAAAAGATAAATTAGTTAGGGCGACCCATGACACCGCGGATCGTATTTAACACATCGGCTGGAAGGACCACGGTCTTGGCATTTGGCGACTTGGCCATATCCTGCATGGCTTTAATATACTGTTCACCCAGTAAATAGGCGACCGGAATTTCATTATCACCAATGGCAGAAGTCACCATGTCAATTGCACGTTGTGAAGACTCAGCCAGAACCACTTGCGCTTCGGCATCACGACGTGAGGCTTCCAGACGGCCATCCGCTTCCAGAATCGCGGCCTGTTTTTCACCGTCCGCTTTGGTGACGGTCGCACGACGCTGACGTTCAGCTGCTGCCTGTTCTTCCATTGCAGTCTGCATGGTAATTGATGGCTTAATATCCTGAATTTCTACAGTTTTTAAGGTAATACCCCAGTCCGAGATATCATCGGAAATACTAGATTTTAAGCGTGCCTTAATATGATCACGCGAAGATAAAGCATCATCCAGATCCATTTCCCCGACAATCGAACGCAGTGAGGTTTGCACCAGGTTCTGAATCGCCCAGGAATAGTTTTCAATCCCGTACACGGCTTTTTCTGGTGTGGTCAGATTAATATAAGCCACGGCATTCATCAGCAGGACCGCATTATCACGGGTAATCACTTCCTGTGAGGGAATATCCAGAACGATATCTTTGGTTGTGACTTTATAGGCGACTTCATCCACATAAGGAATGACAAAATTCAGACCCGGATTTAGCGTGGTGTGGTATTTACCCAGACGCTGTACGATCCATTTGTAGCCTTGCGGCACAATCCGCACACCTTTAAAAATGGTAATCGCAACAAAGGCCAGAAACGCGATAACAATGATAGAACCACCAGACATAGCTTATTCACCTTATTGATTTTGATAATTCGTGCTGTGGGGTTGTACGACCAGATCATTACCCAGAATATCCACGACGCGAACGCGATCTCCGACTTGAACTGGGTCCAGAGTTCGGCATTCCCATTCATCCGAACCTAAAACTGGCATCGGAAAGCGCACCCGGATTTGCCCATGATCCAGATTAGTCTGAATCACCATGCCCACCTGACCAATGGTCGCTTCACGCGATAGACCGGCTTTGGTCTTGTCAATCGAAAGTGGCTTGATAAACTTAAACCAGAGCAGCGTACACAGAACAGAAAGTACGATCCAGGTCAGGAGCTGGGTCGTCAGTCCCATCATCGGGAACATCCAGTACAGGACGCCAACCATGATGGCACCGATCCCGAACCAGAGGGCAGCAAATGCGGGCAGTAGTAATTCCGACAGAATCAGAAGAATGCCTAATACAAACCAGTGCCAAGGTTCAAGAACTAATTCCATATCGTGACCTATATCGCTAAGTATTTAATTAATCATCATCTTTATATGATTGATCTTCAATGTAGCAGATGCGGCTGCAGATGAATATAAAAACTTCATGGATCAAAATTTTGCCTGACGTGGCGGTTTAAATGCCGCTGGCGACTGCTTAAAGTTGCTAATGGCTTTTTCAATAGTACGGATTTTCAGCTGAGCGGCCTTTTCACCTTCCAGAATGGTGGCATTGCTGGCTTTCAGGTCCAAAGTACCGATATGACCGACTTTGGGCTGAATCACCACAGTGGCCTGACTCAACTCTTCATTAATGCTTTGCTGTCCCATAATATTTAGGGTCTGATCCAGTACGCCCCACATATTCAAGGCTTTATTACCATCCGGACGGGCAGAAATATCCACGGCAATGACAATGTCTGCTCCCATATCTTTGGCGGTCTTGACCGGAATTGGGCTAATCAGACCGCCATCGACATATTTGATGCCGCCAATCACGGCAGGCACAAATACATTCGGAATACTACAGGAAGCACGAACCGCCTGTCCGGCATTGCCTTTAATAAAGTCAGCTTTACGCCCATTGTCCAGGCGAGTGGCAACTGCAGCAAAACGAATTGGGAATTGTTCAATCGGTTTGTTCGCCACATTTTTATTGACGAAATTCTGCAATTTTTGTCCGGCAATAATCCCTTGTCGGTTCAAGGTTAAATCGCGGATATCGGATTCTTTAAAATTCAGGGCAATCTGCTGTAACTGATAAGGGGATTTGCCGCTGGCATACAGGCTGCCGACAAAACTGCCGGCACTGGTGCCGGTGACAATCTTCGGTTTGATGCCGTGTGATTCGAGCACTTTAATGACGCCAATATGGGCAAAACCTTTGGCACCGCCACCACCGAGGGCAATGGCGACGACAGGTTCACGGGCTTTTAATGGCGTGGCAGGCGTAGGTGTTTTAGTAGCTTTGTCACAGGCTGCAAGACTGAAACCAAGGCAGCCAATTAAGGCATAACGGGCTAATTTCATTATAAAAACTGGTGATTAAATCAACAAAATTCAGGCTATCACATCAAAAAAAGCCGTATTTGCCTAGTCTTTTTTCAAAAGCTTTTGTAACGGCTTGGCCACCCAGTCTGGATTTTTGGCCGAGAATTTACCTTGATAATGCTGATAAATCTGTTCCAGGTCGTATTCATAATCACCGGTCAGATGGTACACGCCCAGGATATGAATAGTCTTGATATCATAATCAAAGGAAAACATCACAATCGGCAAATGGGCTGCCTTGGCAATATGATAAAAACCGCTGCGAATTTTATCCGGTGCCTTACGTGAACCTTCCGGTGCCATACCGACCCAGATCTGCTGCGATTTTTCAATGATGTCTACAATCTGTCGGGTATGTCCTTGTGGACTATCTCGGACGACAGGAACCACACCAATCCATTCCAGCACCGGTTTTAGCGGTGTACGAAACAGGCTGTCTTTACCAAAAATCGTAATCTGAATACCGAGACCAAGCAGGGCATTGAAACCTAGCCAGGCATCAATATTGGAGGTATGGGGAGAGATAATCGCCACAGCTTTGGGCAAATCGGGGAATTCTCCTTCCAGACGCCAGCCCTGAGCCAAGAAAAGCTGCCTGAAAAAAGTTCGGCTCAGTTTGCTGCCGCGGGCTGGCACATGCGGCGGGAGTTGGGGGAAACGTATTTGGGCCATTGCTTTTGTCTCGTCCTGAAACTAATTTTTCTTTATTTTTTATTATATTAGACTGTTGTAAAATCTGGATCATTGGCAAAATGTATAGCATCTTAAATGCTGGTGATGCCTTTTCACCTTAAGGACTTGGCCTAAATATGCGGAATATCTATATTTTACTGTTTTCGCTGTATTGGGCACAGGGGCTTCCGGTCGGATTTATGACGCATGCCTTGCCGGTCATTCTGCGGGCTGAAGGGGTATCGCTGGCGCATATCGGGGGCTTTGGCCTGTTAATGCTGCCTTGGTCGATTAAAATATTCTGGGCACCTTGGGTCGATCGACATGGATCAATCGCCAAAGGTCATTACCGTAGCTGGATTATTCCCCTGCAATGGCTGTCAGTTGCTGTATTGATTGGGCTCTCATTTCTACCGATTCAGGCCTTGAATCAGCCGCTGTATTTACTGCTGTTTTTTATCACGCTGTTGCTGATGAATGGCATTGGCGCGACACAGGATATTGCGACCGATGCACTGGCGGTCAATATTCTGAATCATGAGCAACAGCATTGGGGTAATACCTTTCAGGTCATCGGTTCACGACTGGGATTTATTGTCGGAGGTGGGGCCATATTATGGTTGCTAGATCTACTGCAATGGCAAGCCACCTTTTTATTATTGGCGGCTCTGGTCTTTCTTAATACTTTACCCATTTTATTATTTAAAGAACCGGATCATCTAAAAACCACCACGCAAACTTCTGAACAACCAGCACTCAGTAATATTAAAACCTATTTTCAATACTTCTGGTCGGATTCAACCTTGGCTGTCTGGTTACTGGTTTTATTGACCTTTAAAATCGCCGATGGTTTATCCGGGCCTTTATTAAAACCTTTAATGGTAGATCTCGGACTGAGCTTTAGCCAGATTGGTCTTTATGTCACCATGCTGGGAGCATTGACTGCCTTGATTGGAGCCGGACTGGCGGGCTGGTGTCTGAAGTACTGGTCTCGCAGCTCGAGTTTGATTATTTTCTCAATTCTAAAAATATTGAGCTTAATGGCTTATGCCTGGCTCGCTACGCAGTATGAAGCTCAAAACAAAGTAGAAAATTGGATCATTTATCTGATCAATGCGGCCGAAGACATGGTCTCAGCCATGCTTTTGGTGGTCATGTTGACCTTGGTCATGCAATACAGCCGTAAGCATCTGGCAGGGACAGATTTTACCTTTCAGGTTGCTCTGATGGCCACGGTGAGTGGGGGACTTTATAGTCTGAGTGGCATTTTTGGAGATGCTTTAGGCTATCAAAATTATCTGAATCTGATCGTGATCGTGGCAATTTTCAGTCTAATTCCAATTTTCCGATGGATGAAAGTAGCAGAAAAAGTATAAAATTTCTAAATAATCAACTGTTTGGTTAAATGTTAGCCTAAAGTACTAAATAGAATATATAAATATTAATTTAATAATTTTGTAATATAAGCGCCGTGTGTATTATTTGTTACAAAATAAATTAAGGATTTTTTTGATGAAAACTAAGTTAGCGACAGCAATTGCATTCAGCCTTTTGGCGGGGACAACTTTTGCAGCACCAACTTTTTATGGTGAGATTGATGCCACAGTTGATTATTTACCTGAAGACAATGCTTCACCTGTGTCTGATCGCGATGTTATTGAACTGAATACTAATAATTCATTCTTGGGTTTAAAAGGTGAGGAGAAACTTACTGACCGTTTAAGTGGGCTTTATCAAGCTGAATTTACCTTCTATGTAGACAATGGTGGAAGTACAGATACATTTGTACCGCGTAATCTTTTAGTCGGTCTTAAAGATGAAAAGTTAGGTACAGTAAAACTAGGTAAAATCGATACGCCTGTAAAACAGCTTTCTTCAGTAGTTGATACTTTCAATAACTATGTTGCAAATAAAGCGGATATGGCAGGTATCTTTACCGGTGAAAACCGTATCGATAATGTTGTCGTCTATGAAGCTCCTGGCTTTGCAGTCGGTGAAGGTAAACTAAAAGCAACTGCACTATTAGCTACGGGTGAAGCTGGTGGTATTAGCTCGTCTAAAGGCGGTTCTAAAGTTGCAGGTCGTGGCTTGGGTGATGCATGGTCAGCATCTGTAGTATATGACAGCAAAGCAGTTGTTTTAGGTCTTGGTTACGATAAAGCAATTCCATCAAATTTTGCTGGTCGCGGTATTTTGAATGCATCTGCTCCAGAAGTAACAGGTGGAGCCGCAGGTAGTGTATTTGCTGCTGCAAATACGATCCGTGCGATTGGCCGAGTAAATTTAGATAATGGTTTAGCACTTAAGGCACTCTATCAAGTTTCAGAAGTCGAAGAGACAGCAAATGCTGACAATGACACTTCAGTAACTTGGCTTGAATCAATCAGAGCTATTGATGATCAACAAGCTTGGTTAATTGGAGCTGAATACAATTTGCCAACAGCAAAAGCATGGACAGTAAAAGGTCAATATAGTCAAAGCACAACTCAATTTACTACTGCCAAAGCTGATTATGAAGCTCAACAAATTCTAGTTGGTGCAGACTATGCATTCAGCAAGCAGGTGAAAGCATATGGTTATGCGGGCTACCTAATGTTAGAACAAGGTTCAAATGAAACGGATCAGCCAGTCGTAGGTACAGGTGTTGAATACAAATTCTAATTTAGATTTTGTACTCTAAGAAAAAGCGATGCTTTAGCATCGCTTTTTTTATGCTTAAAACAACAAAACTTAGCAATTTTATGTCTGATCTAACAAGTTTCGGACTGTTAACATGATTGAAAGTTTCAGCACTTCGTTTTAAAAATTATGCCTATTCAAGCTGTTTTATTTGACCTCGACAATACCTTGACCCATCGTGATCTGACGACACAAGCCTATAGCCGTTATCTGGCAGAATATTATGCGCCAGCATTGAAACAGGTCGAGTCTGACAAAATTATCGAGATTGTAAGACGCATCGATAATGGCGGTTATCCTAAAAAGGAATTGCTGACGCATGGCAGTATCGGAGCTTCGGCTGCCTATGCATTGTTACAGGAACTAAGCTGGTTAAATCCTCCGAGTATAGATGAACTAGCCCAATTCTGGTTTAGCCAGTTTGGCCGTTTCGCCGTAGAAATGCCGGCAGCAGAGCAAGTATTAACAAAGCTAAAAAATGAAGGTTATCAGCTAGCCATTGTTTCCAATGGCGGACATGACACCCGTTTAAATACGATTCGGGGTTTGGGTATTGAACCTTATTTTGATGAGATCATCAGTTCGGGGTTGGTGGGTTTTAACAAACCACAGCCGGAAATATTCCAGATCACGGCAGAGCGTCTAGGCGTGCAGCCTGCACAGTGCCTGTATATTGGCGACCATCCCATTAATGATGTACAAGGAGCTACAGAGGCCGGAATGCATGCATTATGGATGCAAGGCTTTCATGCCGATGCCGAACATATCCGATATAAAATTCAGCAACTGCCGGAAATTTTTGCGCATTTGCAGTTACTGAATCAGACTTAAGTTATTCTTAAACAGTCAATCGTTTCGGCCCATTGCGAAGAATCACAGCGCGGACATTGCTGGTTGGCATGTGAAAGGGTTTGTACCTGTCCACAGTAAATGCAGGCATATAATTGCCCAGCCTTGACCTGTTGGACTATAGAACAGGTTTTAGGGAAAAGTGGCAGCCCAGGCCGAACCTCATCCGATTTGAAGAACAGGATACTGAACTTACCGTCAGTTTCCAGTAAACCGGTGCGTACCTGACCCAGATGCTCTACGCCTTGCTGGCGCATTTCGGCAAAGAATTCATCATGTGACATCTTACCTTTTTTAATTTCTTCAACGACCAGCACGCCATCTTCTACGATATAAATCGGTTTACCTTCCAGTAGGTCTTCAAACCACTGATATTTCATCATGAGCCAGGTGGTCAGGCGGTACATGATAATAATCACCGACATCACCAGAACTGCCTGAATCAGGGGAATATCTTCAGTAAACATCGGGTCGCCGGCAATCGAACCCAAGCTCAAAATGATAGCGACTTCGAAGATAGAAAGTTGACGTACCCCACGTTTTCCGGTCAGACGCAAAAACAGGATAATCATCGTGTACATCAGGGCACAACGCAGCAAAATTTCTGCGGTAAACTCCCAGGTGGTGTCATTTATAAATATGGTCGCCCAGTCCATTTAAATTCTTTATCCTCATTTTTCTCTTTGGCTTGAGTCTAGCAATATCAGTATTTTATTTGCTGCTGTGTTTATGTAAGTTTATGAATAAAGGTAGATTCTATTTAAAAAAGAAGCTTGAACTTAAAAATCTAGCTATTTGATCTATTGAAAATAAGATAGAGATTTCATGTAAATAATGCATAAAAAATCAGCAGATTAAATTTGAAGAAGATCACATTCTCTACTGTCTATTTTTAAATATATAAAAGTATTATCCATTTGAAATTTATCAATATATATTCTGAATAATGTGTTTTGAATAATTAGGAGTGTTTAGAAATTTGTAAGCAAATCACTTCATCTTTATAAAAATCTGTAGTTTGTGGCCTGAAAAATAGAGTGATTACACTACTTTAATAAACTGTTTTTAAATTAGAAATTGTGATTTTGACTTCCAACAAGGGATGTATTGTGAAAAGAATATTCACGCTTTTAACGGTTATGGGTTTAAGTACAGCGGTCTGGGCAGATGCGGATTGGGATTATACTCAGCCTGAGCAATGGTCGACTTTGAGCCAGAAATATTCGGCCTGTAATGGTCTGAACCAGTCACCAATCAATATTGAACGAACAGTGAAAGCAGAACTGGAACCGCTCAAGTTCAGCTATAACACCATGATTCATGCGATCGAAAATAAAGGTCATACCGTTCAGGTGGATTTTGCGCAAGGTGGTGAATTGCAGCTGGATGGCGATACCTTTGTACTGAAGCAGTTTCATTTGCATAGTCCGAGTGAAAACCTGATTAAAGGCAAAAGCTATCCACTGGAAATCCATTTTGTCCATGCCAATGCCAAAGGTGAGCTGGCTGTCGTGGGGATGATGTTCGAGCAGGGTGCAGAAAGCCAGATGCTCAAACGCATGTGGAACCGTTTACCGAAAAAGCAGGGCGAGAAAGTGGTTTTGAAAACGCCACAACCTGTGAATGCAATGTTGCCTAAGAATCTGGATTATTACCGTTTTAGCGGTTCGCTGACCACACCGCCGTGTTCGGAAGGGGTGCGCTGGCTGATTCTGAAAGATATTCAACAGGCTTCTGCCAAGCAGATTTCGGAATTTGCCAAATTGATGGGGCATCCGAACAACCGCCCGGTGCAGTCATTGAATGGCCGAGTGGTTCTGGAATAATCAATATGAGAGCGAAAAAGCAGACTTTGGTCTGCTTTTTTTAATTCTGATACAAATTTCGAAAGGGCACACTGAAAAGGACTTTGTGACGAAAGCTGAAAGATTTAATATGGATATTATTTCTTCTTTGACCTTCTCCTGCCATGCTCTTTGACTTGAAAACTATGATTCAGCCATTCACAGCCCTTTCGCCACAGCAGAAGAAGCTGGATCATCTGATTAATAAAATCGAGCAACAGAAACAGGAATTACAACAATGGCAACAGGCTGAAGAAGAGCTGCAGCAATATACGCATAAAACCTTCATGCCGGTCTACCATGAATTGCATGGCGTACTGTTCAAGCAGCTGGAACAGCTCTGGAAGCACATGCAGGAAACTACATTTTCCAAAGCAGAACTGGTGGTGCTGGATGAAAAGATTCAGTACCTTGCAAATTATCTAAAAGACTCTCAGGCAATGTCTGCGCAACAAGCCCATAAAGTGAATGAAATCTTCACTTACTATCAGCAACGTGCCGAGCATGCCCAATTCAGAAAAAGCCAAAAGAAAATAAATGAACTGGAAACATTTTTTAAGAATGAGCATCCCTCAGATCTTGCAGATGCAGAAGTATTTGAAGAATCGGAATCAGATCATTTTCAGCAGGCACGTGAGCAAGCCAGATTAAAACGCCAGCAGGAAAAACAGGAGCAGGCAGCAGCGATGGCAGAGCAGTCATTGAAAACTGTATATTTAAAAATTGCTGCCATCATTCACCCTGACCGTGAAGTGAATGATGTCAAAAAAATCAAGAAGACTGAATTATTGCAACGTGCCAATGAGGCGTATGCAGAGCAGGACCTGTTTACGTTACTGAGAATGCAACTACAGATTGAGCAAGATCAGGATGTTTCACAAAAAGGTTTAAGCGCAGAGCAACTCAAGTTTTATCAACTGGCTTTGGATGCACAGAGCCAGAAATTACAAGATCAGATCGATACATTGATCCATAGATTGGTCTGGTCATCGAAAACCAGAATTGCAGTGAAAAAAGCGAAAGGGAAAGTTCAAATTGCTGACCTGTATAAGCAGATTGATGAAGATACTTCAGCCATCAAACAGCAGATTAAAGTAGAAAAAGAACGGTTGATGTATATTAAAAAGGTGAGCGGCCTAGAGATGTTTTTAAGGCATGGGATGCTTTAATCCCTTATTCGCATAATAACTATAGATGTAGTAATGAAAATTCTCTCTCCTTGTAGGAGATGAGCATCCTCAGAATATATTCTGAGTGCGCAAGGGTGAGGCTATTTTAAGATTCACCTCTCCCTAATCCTCTCCCAGAGGGAGAGGGAGTCGTAACTGATTAGATGCCATCAATTAATTTAATAATGAACGTTCCCTCTCCTTTTAGGAGAGGGCTAGGGAGAGGTTATAAAATTTGATAATCTAAAGAAAATAATAAAAACATAAGCCTATGAATAAAAAATTCGATCCCCAACTATTACAATTTGCCAAATCCATGCGCCACACCGCCACCGATGCTGAAAACTTGATGTGGCAACTGCTTCGTGCCAAACGTTTTATGAATCTGAAATTCCGTCGTCAGCACGTGATTGCACCATACATTTTGGATTTTTACTGTCATGAAATTGGTTTAGTCATTGAGCTGGATGGCAGTCAGCATGGAACAGATGATGCGATTGAATACGATGTTGAACGAACCAAGTTTTTAGAGGCTGTGGGTTTAACTGTTGTACGGTATTGGAATCATGATGTGTTGGGGCGGATGGATGTGGTCTTGGAAGATTTGTGGAAGGTGTGTACTGAGTTGAAAGAGAAGAAATAATGAAAGCTCCTTCTTCCTGTGGGAGAAGGCGGGGGATGAGGGTTTCTATAAAATTAAAAACACCTCTCCCTAACCCTCTCCTGAGAGGAGAGGGAATATTCATTACTAAATTCTTGCAAACATAAAATCAAATGACGCTCCCTCTCCCTATGGGATGAGAAGCACTGCTTCGCAAGGGGGGGGAGGGCTATTTAATAGGTGATGTATAACGTCTTAATACATAGCCTTCAACTTCGCTTTGATCTAAAGTAACTTTTACTTTTAACCAAGATTTATGAATATTTTTGTCAGGTATGACTGTCAGCAAAGTACCTGGTGGTAAGTTTTCAATAATTGAGCTTTTCTTTTTGGGCAATTCAAAAAAATCTAAAGTAGCTGTAATAACTCTTTTATTTGAAAGGAATGTATTTAGAGTTTCTTGGTTAGAAATGTCAGTTGATGTTTTAGTATCACACTTATCTTTTTCAGAATCATTTTTTATGGCTTCATCAGCTAGAGGTTTCAAAGCATATTCAAATACAAAAGCGATACTTAAGTCAAAAAGCGCATCAACTGGCCATTTTTTAAATATTGGACTTGAAGTAATACTTAGAAAAACCCAAAACAAAATATGGATAAGTGTTGAAGCATAATTTTTTTCTTCAGATGTATTAGGTGAGCTAACAGCTAAATCATCACTATTTTTGGAGTTCTGGTCACTAGATGATTCTAAATTTTGAATAATTAGTTGAGCAGAAAAGTAATCAATTAAATTTTGATTTAGAACGGAACTAATATTATTTTGTTGAGCTGCACGAAAAGCACTTAGAGTATCTCCAAGCCTTAATTGTGATTCCAAACTTTTACCAATAATTGATCCAAAGCTTTTCTGTTGAGCTGCACGAAAAGCGCTTAGAGTGTCTCCAAGCCTTAATTGTGATTCCAAACTTTTACCAATAACTGATCCAAAGCTTTTCTGTTGAGCTGCACGAAAAGCACTTAGAGTATCTCCAAGCCTTAATTGTGATTCCAAACTTTTACCAATAACTGATCCAAAGCTTTTCTGTTGAGCTGCACGAAAAGCACTTAGAGTACCTCCAAGCCTTAATTGTGATTCCAAACTTTTACCAATAACTGATCCAAAGCTTTTCTGTTGAGCTGCACGAAAAGCGCTTAGAGTGTCTCCAAGCCTTAATTGCGATTCCAAATTTTACCAATAATTGATCCAAAGCTTTTCTGTTGAGCTGCACGAAAAGCACTTAGAGTATCTCCTAACGCCATTGGTGTTTCTAAATTTTTATCTAACTCCGTCCTGTCGTTTGAACTATTTTCTTCATTTAAAGCATCATCATAAAATTTATTTGTCATTAAAAAATCCCCTCAATTATGAGGGGATTTTATCTTTATTTTTAATGATTTAGCAATAAGTTAAAGCGCCGCAATCTGCTCCATATTCGCTTTAATCTTCGCTAACTGATCAGCAAACTCAGCAAGTTTCACTTTCTCGCCTTCAACCACAGCAGCAGGTGCTTTCGCCACAAAACCTTCATTTGCAAGTTTAGTTGCAATTTGGTCATGTTGCTTTTGAACCTTGTCTAAGTCTTTTTGTAGACGACCCAGTTCCGCTTTAGGGTCAATTAAACCCTTCATTGGAACGAATACAGACACATGACCGACTACAGATGAAGACGACAATGGTGGTTGTTCGCCATCAGCCAAGAAGGTAATTCTCTCAACTTTTGCCAATGCTTTAAACAACGCTTCAATACGAGTGATCTGTGCTTTTTCAGCATCAGTGGTGTTTTGCAGAAGAACTGGTAATAAACGTGCATTACCTAAGCCCATCTCACCACGGATGTTACGTACCGCACCAATCAAACCTTGTAGCCATTGCATATCTGCTTCAGCTTGCTCATTAATGAGCGCTTGGTCAGCAACAGGGTACGGCGCCAACATAATAGTTTCGCCAGTGATGCCAAGTTTCGGCGCAAGTGTTTGCCAGATTTCTTCAGTCAAGTACGGCATTAACGGATGAGCCAAACGTAAAGATGCTTCCATTACTGCAAGAAGAACACGACGTACTTCAGCTTTACGCTCTTCAGACACATTTTCATCGTTCAGAACCGGTTTGGTTAATTCAACATACCAGTCACAGTATTCATTCCAGATGAACTCATAAATCGCTTGCGCAGCCAGATCTAAACGGTAGGTTGCAAATGCTGTTTGCACCGCTTGTTCCGCTTTTTGCAGACGGCTTACGATCCATTGTTCAGGCAATTCCCAAAGGTCTTGACGTGCTTCTGAACCAATAGTTTGACCTTCGACATTCATCATCACGAAACGTGTTGCGTTCCAGATTTTATTGGCAAAGTTACGGTAACCTTCAACACGTTTCATGTCGAACTTGATGTCACGACCAGTGTTGGCAAGCGCACAGAAGGTGAAACGAACCGCGTCTGTACCGTAAGATTGAATACCTTCAGGGAATTCTTTACGGGTTGATTTTTCAATCTTCGCTGCTTGTTTCGGGTTCATCAAACCTGTTGTACGTTTTTGTACTAAGGTTTCAAGATCCACACCATCAATCAAGTCTAATGGATCAAGTACGTTACCCTTAGATTTAGACATCTTCTGACCTTCGCCATCACGTACCAAACCGTGAACGTACACGGTTTTAAACGGCACTTGTGGCGTACCATCTTCATTCTTCATGAAGTGCATGGTCAGCATGATCATACGTGCCACCCAGAAGAAGATGATGTCAAAACCAGTGACAAGCACATCAGTCGGGTGGAAAGTATTTAAGAAATAGTTTTCTTTATCTTTCGCTTCATCGCCAGTCCAACCTAAGGTTGAGAATGTCCAAAGACCCGATGAGAACCATGTATCAAGTACGTCTTCATCTTGGTTGAGTTCAACATCAGCAGCGATATTGTTTTTCGCACGAACTTCAGCTTCGTTACGACCAACGTAAACATTGCCTTCTGCATCGTACCAAGCAGGGATACGGTGACCCCACCACAATTGACGAGAGATACACCAGTCTTGAATGTTGTTCATCCACGCCATGTACATGTTGCTGTATTGCTCAGGAACAAATTTGATGTCGCCATCTTTCACTGCTTTGATTGCAGGTTCAGCAAGCGGAGCGATCTTCACATACCATTGGTCTGTAAGAAGTGGCTCAACGATCACGCCTGAACGGTCACCGCGAGGTGGTTTCAATGTGTATGGTTGAATTTGATCTAACCAGCCTTCCGCTTCAGCTTGTTCAACTAACTTTTTACGTGCTTCAAAACGCTCTAAACCAATGTAGTCACTAGGCGCAGGAATGGTTTTAGAAATTTGCTCGCCCGCTTTTGCGATATATTCAAACTCAGCAAGAACTTCAGCGTTTTTGTTGAAGATGTTGATGATTGGCAATTCGCAACGTTTACCTACTTCATAGTCATTGAAGTCATGCGCAGGGGTGATTTTTACACAGCCTGTACCGAATTCTTTATCGACATATTCATCTTTAACGATAGGAACTGCACGACCGGTAATTGGCAGGATGATGTTTTTGCCTACAAGGTCCGCATAGCGTTCATCATCAAGCGCAACGGCTACGGCTGTATCACCTAATAATGTTTCAGGACGAGTGGTTGCAACCACGATGTAATCTTTACCATCGTGCGTGCGAAGTGACTTGTCTTCAAAGAAATATTTGAAGTGCCAGAGTGAACCGGCTTCTTCTTTATCAGACTCAACTTCTAAGTCAGACAGGGCAGTTTGCAGTTTTGGATCCCAGTTGACCAGACGTTTACCACGGTAAATCAGACCTTGTTCATGCAGTTTCACGAACACTTCTTTAACAGCATTTGATAAACCATCATCCATGGTGAAGCGTTCACGTGACCAGTCTACTGAAGAGCCCAAACGACGGATTTGACGTGTGATGGTGCCACCAGACTGTTCTTTCCATTCCCATACTTTTTCGATGAACTTTTCACGACCCAGGTCATGACGGCTCACGCCTTGTGCACCCAGTTGACGCTCTACCACCATTTGCGTGGCAATACCCGCGTGGTCAGTACCCGGTTGCCAAAGCGTATTTTTACCAGACATACGGTTGAAACGCGTCAAGGCATCCATGATGGCATTGTTGAAACCATGACCCATGTGCAGGCTACCAGTGACGTTTGGTGGCGGAATCATGATACAGAAAGATTCGCCTTTTTCAGACGGCTTAAAGTAACCACGCTCTTCCCAAGTTTGGTACCATTTTTTCTCGATCTCGGTCGGATCGTAGGTTGTCGCGATATTTTGCGCTGAGTCAGTCATAGTCTAAACAGATCAAAAGTGAATGAAAAATTGGATCTATTGTAGCAAAAAAAATAGTGCATGCGGCAGCTTAACCAAATGCAAACTTTAGCCAATTGGCATGTATAGCAACTCATCGTATGATAGAACGATAAAAAAACGCGACTCATCGCAGCATATCAAAAAGGATAATAAGATGAGCTATAGCATTTCCCTGAAGCTTCAGCCCGAAACCCATCAGCGCTTTAAAGACCTCCATTCCAGATTAAATGCGGGCGAGCGAGACAGTCTTGCCAGACCCTTAGGTGAAAATCTGGCCGATATGGCCTGTGAAATTATTGACCAGATTTTTGGTCAGGTGGTGCAGCTGGCCAAGTCACCGGACAGTGAGTCAGAAAAAGTGATTCAGCAGATTATGCATAACACCCGTAAATATATGCCGTGGTCGGTTTCGCTGTTTGGCAATGAGCGGCTGATGCCTATGGTGAACTATTTGCATCGTATGACCTATGAGCATCACGGCGATGCTTTTGTTCGATATCCGGTGGAAAAATTGCTGGTGATGGAGTTGCTCGGCTGTATTGACCAGATGAAAAATGGTAATCATCAATATGTATCACCCGCTTTAAAAGCCTTTACTCAGGTGGTCGATCAAGGGGTGACACATCTGATCCGTGAACCGAAAAAAATGTTGAAATTTAATGTGGTGGTCGATAAAACCTTGAATGGGGTGATTCATTTAACCACCCAGTTAGGCTATAAACGTTTTGACAAGCTCGGTAGCATCTATGATGCCGATACGATGAGTTATTATTTTGAGCATTTGCTGGCATTTCTGGAAGATGAAATGCAGCACCATATTCATTAAAACAAGGGAAAGAGGATTTCATGGCGAAAGTTGAAGACTTAAATGGAAAAGTGGTCTGGATTACCGGCGCATCTTCAGGGATTGGCAAGGCGATTGCACAGCAATGCGCTGCACTTGGGGCACAAGTGGTACTGACTGCACGCCGGCATGAAGAACTGGAAAATGTTCGCCACAGCCTTGCTCATCCGGATCAGCATATTTCTATTACGGCTGATATTACGGATGAAAGTCAGGTTCGTCATGCTTATGAACAGGTTTTGCAACAAAAAGGCCGGATTGACTGGCTGATTAATAATGCCGGTCTGAGTCAGCGCGCCCTGATTCGGGACACCACCATGCAGACTGAACGCGCCATTATGGAAGTCGATTATTTCTCGCAGGTGTTTCTCACCAAAATGGTATTGCCGACGTTTCTGAAACAAAAATCTGGTCGTATTGTATTTATTTCCAGTGTGGCAGGTTTGCTGGGCACGCAGTATCGCGCATCCTATTCCGCAGCCAAAGCAGCGATTCATATGTGGGCCAATAGTTTGCGTGCTGAAGTTGCTGATCGGGGCGTTCAAGTCTCGGTGATTTTCCCTGGCTTTGTTCAAACCAATGTGTCGTTTAATGCTTTAAATGGGGAAGGCAAACCGCAAGCTAAGCAGGATGAAGCGATTGAAAATGGGTTGTCAGCAGAGGATTTTGCCCGTCAAAGCGTACAAGCCTTGCAGTGTGGCGAAGAATATATTGTGATTGGTGGCAAGAAAGAAAAACTTGGCGTGCTGGTTTCGCGTATTTCACCCAAGGTGCTGTACAAAATGATTCGCAAGACCAAGGTAAAATAAATCACCCAGAGTAAAAAAGGGCAGGAGCGCCCTTTTTTATGTCTCTTAAAACATCAATAAAAATAACAAAACTTAAAAATGCCATTCATTTCTGGAGGATTGCCCGTACAGGGAATGCAGCCGATAACATTGATATGCAGAAAATTACCTTTTCACTCTGGTACTTAAGCCAAAAGCCGGTATGTTAATTAAAAATAATAGTGAATTGGAATAAGCTCATTCGATGAAAACCCCGGTGCCCGATTATCTCCAGCATGTATTAACGGTCTGTCATGATAATGATCAGGGCGCTTTGGCTGATTATATCCCTGAACTGGCAGCGGTAGATCCAAACAAGTTCGCTTTGGCGCTGACTACGGTGGATGGCACGATTTATTCCACGGGAGATGATGAAACCGAATTTACCATGCAGTCGATGTCCAAGCCTTTTGCCTATGCCTTGGCATTACAGCATTTGGGAATTCCAGCAGTACTGGAAAAGGTCGGCGTTGAACCTTCAGGAGAGGCTTTTAATCAGATTTCACTGGATAAAGAAACCAATCTTCCGAAAAATCCAATGATTAACTCGGGTGCGATCACCACGCATTCTTTGATTCCGGTACAAAAAGGCATTTCACGTGCGGAATGCTTGCGCCGTTTTTTAAGTGAGCTGGCAGGCCGTCAACTGGAATTCGACAAGCAGGTATATAAGTCGGAAGTCAAAACTGCATTCCGGAACCTATCGATTGGCTATATGCTGCGTACTGTAGGTGTGCTTGATTCGGATCCTGTGGAAATCGTCAATGGATACATCAAGCAATGTGCGATTAAAGTGACGGTCAAAGATCTGGCAAATATCTGTAGTGTGCTCGCCAATGGCGGTGTTCAGGCCAAAACGGGCAAACAGCTGCTAGAGCGTGATGTGGTGCGCCAAGTGCTCAGCGTGATGATGACCTGTGGCATGTATGATGCGGCGGGTGACTGGCTGACGACGGTGGGCATTCCTGCCAAAAGTGGTGTATCGGGCGGAATTATCGGGGTATTGCCTGGGCAGGTGGGAATTGTGGTTTTTTCTCCTAAAATTGATGAGCATGGGCATAGTGTACGTGGGGTAGATATTTTTGAGCGTTTGTCACGTGACATGGGCTTGCATCTGATGGAAGGGACGCCATCGGCACAGACCATTTTGCAAAGTCGTTATACTGTAGGTAAGAACAATGACATTGTCGTGTATGAGCTGCGCGGTGTATTGCAATTTACAGAATCCGAAATGTTGCTGCGAATTTTGCAGGATGAGCCAGACGCTCAAACACGTATAGTCATAGACCTGACCAATTTGACTTTGATTCATGATGTGGGTGCACGCATGTTATTTGAAGGTGTCAAACGTTTACAAGCGAATGGGCACAAAGTGGTGGTCATTGACTCAGAAGGCGTATTGGGTGAGGAACAGGTGAAAGGCAATAAGCGGGTAGTGGTGACAGAAGAGTTAGAGCGCTATTTAGAGAAGTTTAGTTAAGCCATACTTATAGGGATGAGTATGCCTTTCATTATTTGTGCTTTTAAACTTACTCAGTAGAAGAAATGAAATATAAAAAAGCCCCGAACAGTGTCGAGGCTCTTTTCAAATCTTGAAAAGTTTATTTAATATGCTCGGCAATGTCCGTAAAGATCACGCCTAAGCCATGTGCACCAGCATCTGGATAACCTAAGCTACGATCACCGACTGTACCGGCACGGCCCATACGCGCTACGATGTCTTTGGTAGATTCTGCACCTTTTACCGCAGCCTCTGCACCCAAGACAAAGTTTTCTTTAAACGTCTTGTCGGTATTGGCTGACCAAGAGTCTGCGCAAGGTACAAGTGCATCAATCAGGGTTTTGTCACCGACCACAGCACCACGACCAAATGAACGCTCACCAGTCACTTGAATACCTTTAACCGCAGCTTGCAGCATCTCGGCAAAATCTGCCACGCTTAGGGTTTGTTTCCCCTGAATGGCTTTGCTGGCTGAACGGAAAGCAGAACCCCAAATTGGCCCTGACGCACCGCCACAATGTTCCATAATAATCATGGAACTATTCAGCAGGAATTCATCCATGTGCTGCGCTTGAATCAGGCTTTGCCATTCGCGTTTCAGTTGTTTAAAGCCTTTGGCGACGCTCATACCAAAATCGCCGTCACCTGCATGGGCATCCAGCTCGCAGAATGGCACTTCGTTTTTGATGATGCAGGCCGCCATCACATCGACCACATAACGCATGTTTTCAATCGTGAATTGCTCGTTCTGAATTTCAGCATGTTCTGCTTGGGTTTCAACTTCGGTATTGGCGGTTTGTTTTGCTGCTGCATCTTGTGCTGCAAATTCAAATGGTAGTGCAGGTGAGCCATCAAGCTTTAAGGCAGGGGTATTGGCTTCCGCATCCAGATAGGTTTTCAGTTCATCATCCACAGCAAGTAATGAGACCGATGCACCATTCATGTCGATACTGGTCATGTAGTTGCCAACAAATGTACGGTAAATCTTGATGCCTTTGCGCGCCAAATGTTCGCACACATCGTTATTAAAGACATACAGCTCTTGCATTGGTGTTGAACCAAAGCCGTTCACTAGAACAGCAACTTCTTGCATGTCAGGACGATCGAGGAATAGGTCATCGACAATACGTTGTGCCAGCTCCTTGGATGGCAGGATTTTTTCACGACGAATGCCGGGTTCGCCGTGGATGCCGACGCCGTATTCCATTTCATCATTCGCCAAGGTGAAGGTGGGTGTGCCTTTGGCAGGAACGGTACACGAGCTATAGGCGAAACCAAGACTAATCACGTTATCCGCTGCTTTTTGAGCCACAACTTTGACTTCCGCAAGCTCTAAACCTTTTGACGCTGCTGCACCTGCAATTTTATGTACAAATACAGTACCCGCCACGCCACGACGGCCGACCGTGTAGAGGCTGTCCTTGACTGCAATATCATCTGCTACTTTTACATAATCGACTTTAATGCCATCTTCTATAGCTAAAGCTGCACCATTCTGGAAATTCATCATATCGCCAGAATAGTTTTTAATGATCATGAGCACGCCTTTGTCTGTTGCGACGTGTTGGAGTGCTTTATAGACCTGAATTTGCGAAGGTGAGGCAAAGACATCGCCACATACGGCAGCATCTAACATGCCTGCACCAACAAAGCCTGCATGTGCTGGTTCGTGACCGCTACCACCGCCACTGATCAGTGCAACATTGTTGTGTTTTTCTTTTCTTGAGATGATTTTATAAGATTCGTTAAAGCTCAGTTCAGGGTGTGCTAGTACAAAGCCTTTGCACATTTCGACAACCAGGTTTTCAGGGTTGTTGAGGAGTTTTTTCATGGAGGAGGGCCTTCACGTATTCTGGGAGATGTCTAAAGTCTTATTATTATGGAAATGTTTGAAATTTGCAGACTGAAAAGTGTAAAAAAACAGATGATTTTGGGGTGAGCGGTTAGAAAAGGGGCAGTTTCAGATTTTTTATTGGTTGTTAAATTTTACCTCTCCCTTGCGCAGCAGTGCTGCTCATGTCCTAAAAGGAGAGGGAATGTCTATTCATAAATTTATGTCAGCATTTAAATAGTAATGAATGCTCCCTCTCCCATTGGGAGAGGGTCGGGGTGAGGGATTTTGTAAAGTAAATATGAGGTTTGCAGTTCTATCGGCAAAAGCCAATTTTAAATTACATCGTGAATTTTTACTGTCCTGCTGTGAATTTGGTGATTGAGTGCGATGGCAGTCAACACTTTACAAATGAAGGCTTAGAAGCGGATCGGGTCCGAGATGAAGCCTTGGCTCAACTCGGATTGAAAGTGCTTAGGTTTGATAACGGGCAGGTGATCGAACAGTTGGATAATGTGGTAGAAGTGATTTATCAATTTATTCAACAAGAATCTCCCTAAATCTCTCTTTGAGAAAGAGGGACTTCATGCGAATTTTATGATGGTTTTGGATTCGTGCTGTTCCTCCCTTTTCAAAAGGGAGGTTAGGAGGGATTATATTTGCCCTTCATACATTTTTTTAGCTTCAATTACTTTGTCTAATTTTCTATAAATTAAAGATACTGTTGATAATATATCTAAGGCATCTTGTTCATCTATACTCCATGTAATTTTGGGAGCATGGGCTGTAGTATTTCTAAATGTTCCAAATATGCCTTTGAGTAAATGCATAAAACCATTCTGTTCACTCTGATAGCTCGGTGTGGTTAAATTATTTAAGGCTAAATAAGGCACTTTATTTTTATACGAAAAAGCTTGATCAACTAATTCAGCTCCATCAGAAGTTAGATTCGTTTTAAGTCTGATTTTCTCAGCAATACTTTTAGTAGCTTCAAATACTGCATGAAAATAGTTATCTACAAGTAATTCTGCTTTGCAGAAAGTAAGTACATCAGGATGAATTTTTCTATCTAATAATGATTTTCTTAAATTTTTTGCTCGTGCTTCAGCCTCACTGAAAGTTTGAACTTTTTCAGCGTACTTGATTTCTCCACTTTCTGTTAATTCAAAACCTTCGAAAGATAAAGCAAAATTTAAATCATTTCTTATATATTCAAACCACTCCTTCCTATTTATGTGTCTCGATGGGCGCATAACGTGCTTTATAAAAGCTAAAATATGATTTGAGCAACGGTCATTGTGTTGTTTGCTATTTAAAGCTTCGTATAGACGTTTCCATTTGGTGATATTCGGTTGAAGGTCAGGGATATGACATTCTGCTAGATATTTGCCTATCTCAGTTCCAGAAAGTCCATCATTCGTTTCACCGAGAATTTTACATATTGACTCTAAACTTCCTGAATCTAGAATTTTTATGATAGCCATTATTTAATGTTCAATTTTTAGTATTTATTCATTTTAAGTAATTGTTTTATTTATATCAATTAATCCCTCCCAATCTCCCTTTAAAAAGGGAGGAGTTGTCACGTAAATAATTTGATACGTGGAAGTCCCTCTTTAACCTAGCGACATATATGGCTCAGGATTTAGGGGGATTAAAAGATTAAAAACAAAAATCCCCTCGATTGAGGGGGATTTTTTATTCGATACGAATGGATTCTTCCCCCTTTGGAAAAGGGGGATCGAGGGGGATTACACCACAGAATCATCCAAATTCGGTGCTAACCAACGTTTCGCTTCATCTAACGTCCAACCTTTACGCTTCGCATAATCTTCCAACTGGTCGCCAGAGATTTTACCCACGTTAAAATATTCAGTTTCAGGGTTTGCATAATAGAAACCACTGACTGATGAAGGTGGCCACATCGCAAAACTTGTTGTTAAGTACGTACCAATCTTATCGGTTGTACCTAACCAGTCAAACAATGGCGCTTTTTCAGAATGCTCCGGACAAGCAGGGTAGCCCGGTGCAGGACGAATGCCGACATATTTCTCTTTGATCAAATCATCATTTGAAAGCTGTTCATCTGCCTGGTAGCCCCAGAACTCTTTACGAATACGTTGATGCAAGTGCTCAGCAAAAGCTTCAGCAAAACGGTCACCCAAGGCCTGAACCATAATCGCGTTATAGTCATCGCCTTTGGCTTTGTATTCTTGCGAAAGTTCTTCCACACCAAAGATCGAAACTGTAAAGCCGCCCAAGTAATCCTGAGCTACATCTTTTGGTGCAATAAAGTCAGCTAAAGAGTAATTGGCTTTACCTGTGACTTTGTCAGACTGCTGACGTAAGTGTTCGAAACTGTGAGTTACATTGCCTGTTTCATCCACAACAGCAACTGTATCTGCTGCTACACGGTTTGCAGGATAAATACTAAACGTCGCACGCGCATCGAAACGTTTATTCTCGATGATGTCTTTCAGCATGGCTTGAGCTTGTTCATACAAGTCACGCGCTGCTTCACCCACCACTTCATCTTCAAGGATTTTCGGGAATTTACCCGCCAGGCTCCATGAAATAAAGAACGGTGTCCAGTCAAAATATTCCACCAAAGCTTCAAGCGGATAATTTGTGAAAGTTTCAGATCCAATGAAGTTTGGTTTAACCGGTGCATTCTTGTCGAAATCGATCTTGAAGCCGTTTTCGACTGACTCTTGATAAGACAATTTCGCCGCTTTCGGTTGCTTGTTGGCAAGACGGGTACGAATTTTTTCATAATCCGCTGCATAGTCAGTCAAAAGCTTAGGTTTCATCTCAGGAGAGAGCAACTGCGTGGCTACACCCACGGCACGTGAAGCATCCGCGGTATAAAGCACGCCATCATTATGATATTGCGGTGAGATTTTCACTGCGGTATGCGCTTTAGAAGTCGTCGCACCACCAATCATTAACGGAATATTAAAGCCTTTGCGCTGCATTTCTTTGGCAACAAACACCATTTCATCCAATGACGGCGTGATTAGACCAGACAAACCGATGATATCAACTTTTTCATCAATCGCAGTTTGCAGAATCTTCTCGCATGGCACCATCACGCCCAGATCCACGATGTCATAACCATTACAGCCTAATACCACACCCACGATATTTTTGCCGATATCGTGTACATCGCCTTTCACCGTAGCCAGCAGGATTTTACCTTTGGCCTCAGCTTGGGTTTTCTCGGCTTCAATGAACGGGTTCAACCACGCCACAGCCTGTTTCATCACACGTGCTGATTTGACTACTTGTGGCAAGAACATTTTACCGGCACCGAACAGGTCGCCGACCACGTTCATACCCGCCATCAATGGACCTTCAATCACATCCAGTGGTCGTGTAGAATTTAAACGCGCTTCTTCAGTATCCTGGTCGATATAAGTGGTGATGCCTTTTACCAATGCATATTCAAGCCGTTTTTCAACAGATTCATTACGCCATTCAAGGTTTTCTTCGGCTTTTTGCGTACCACTTTGACCACGGTATTTTTCAGCAACAGCAAGCAGTTTTTCGGTTGCTTCCTGACCGCTTTCACCCTGGTTCTGGTTTAAAACAACATCTTCAACCGCTTCTTTCAATTCTTTATCGATGTCATCGTAAATCGCCATCTGACCGGCATTCACAATACCCATGGTCATGCCTTGCTGAATGGCATGGTACAGGAACACCGAGTGAATCGCTTCACGTACCGGTTCGTTACCACGGAACGAGAACGATACGTTCGACACACCACCAGAAATCATCGCATTTGGCAGGTTCTGTTTAATCCAGCCAGTCGCTTCAATAAAGTCCACGCCATAGTTGTTGTGTTCTTCAATACCGGTCGCAATCGCAAAGACGTTCGGGTCAAAGATAATATCTTCAGAGGGGAAGCCCACTTCATTCACAAGAACATCATATGAACGTTTGCAGATTTCTTTTTTGCGCGCAGCTGTATCGGCCTGACCATCTTCATCAAATGCCATCACGATCACCGCAGCACCATATTGACGGCAGAGGCGGGCACGTTCGACAAACTCGTCATGACCTTCTTTCAGGGAAATCGAGTTCACCACAGCTTTACCTTGCACACATTTCAGGCCCGCTTCAATAATCTCCCATTTAGAAGAATCCAGCATGATGGGCACACGTGAAATATCTGGCTCAGAAGCAATCAGATTCAGGAAATGCACCATCGCACCTTGCGAATCGAGCATGCCTTCATCCATGTTGATGTCGATGATCTGCGCACCGGCTTCAACCTGTTGACGGGCAACATCAAGTGCTTCGGCGAAGTTTTCTTCACGAATCAGACGCAGGAATTTTTTCGAACCGGTGACGTTGGTACGTTCACCGACGTTCACAAACAGTGAATCTTTGGTGATGTTAAATGGCTCTAAACCACTTAAACGACAAGCCGGTTCAATTTCAGGAATTTGGCGAGGGGTAATGCCTGCAACAGCATTTGCAATCGCGCGGATATGATCCGGCGTAGTGCCACAGCAACCACCGGTAATATTAATTAAGCCACTTTCAGCAAATTCTTTAATAAATGCTGCAGTTTCTTCCGGCGTTTCATCATATCCACCGAAGGCATTTGGCAAACCAGCGTTTGGATGCGCTGAAACAAAGGTATCGGCAACATCAGACACGGTTTTAACGTGTGGACGCATCGCATCTGCGCCAAGTGCACAGTTAAAGCCGATAGATAACGGCTCTGCATGACGCATTGAGTTCCAGAAGGCTTCTGCAGTTTGACCAGTCAATGTACGACCTGATGCATCCGTGATCGTACCTGAAATCATGATTGGCAGTTCATAGCCTAATTCTTTAAAGACTTCTTTTACTGCAAAGATGGCAGCTTTGGCATTTAAAGTATCGAACACAGTTTCGATCAGGATGATGTCTGCACCACCTTCGATCAAGGCCTTGGTCGATTCAATATAGTCAACTTTGAGTGCATCAAAAGTGATGTTACGGAACGCCGGGTCATTTACGTTTGGAGAAATAGAGGTGGTACGTGATGTTGGTCCGATCACACCGGCTACAAAGCGTGGTTTTTCAGGCGTTGAATATTTGGCACAGGCTTCTTTGGCCAGACGCGCTGCTTCACGGTTAATTTCAGGAACCAGATCTTCCATGTGGTAATCCGACATTGAAACACGGGTACCGTTAAAGGTATTGGTTTCAATAATATCGGCGCCAGCTTCCAAGTAAGCTTCATGAATGCCTTGAATGATTTGTGGTTGAGTCAGCACCAGCAAATCATTATTGCCTTTGAGATCATAGGCCCAGTCAGCAAAACGCTCACCACGATAATCGGCTTCTTCCAGTTTATGGCGCTGGATCATGGTACCCATCGCACCATCGATAATTAAAATTCTTTTGGCAAGAAGTTCTTTTAAAGTGGTAAGTGTAGACATTCAAACTTTCTCAGCAGAAATCAAAAAAAACGACGCTAATCTTAGCAGATTAGTTGGCTGATTTCTGCTGAGATTGCTCAGAATGATGGATAAGCATGATATGAAAATTTGATAAGTCATCTAGCAAAACAACAAGTTTTAACATGCGGATCAGAAAATAATGCAATCTCGAATCTGATTCGATGCCTTACAGACAAGAAACAGGATCAGAAAATTAAGCTGATGCTTTCATTCATGAAATTGTCATATTGATGGCTTATGCTGTGCAAATGAAACTTTTGCTCTGCTTGATGACAGGTAGGGCATGAATCGTTTTGGTAGCAAAATATGTGCGGTTGCTAAGCTTAAATAAGCTGGAATCTTATCTTAAGCAAATGATTTATAAAATTAAAATCTAGTGTTTTAGTCGGAATTAAACAGGACGAATAGCAGCAAGAAAATCCAAATAATTGCTTCATATGACAGCAGTTTGTCATATAATTGTCACAATTTAACTGAACAATATGGGGATTCTTGAATCCTCTATTCCTGCTTGCATGAATCCTAATCAAACTCCCATAGATTCAGCACACGGGTCGGCTTCCCAAAAGTCGACCAATGTTCATGTGCCAACACCGAAATTCTTTATGCCGGTGTTCCTGACTCTTATTATCACTACGCTGATTTATATCGGCTTCCAGTTGTCTGCAGATTTAGCGCATGTACCGGCCTTGGGCTTGTATTCAGTTATTTTGTTAGCGACGGCACTTTTTATTGCGTTGAGCTTTGAATTCGTCAATGGCTTCCACGATACCGCCAATGCAGTTGCCACGGTCATTTATACCAATGCACTTTCAGCTCCCGTCGCAGTGATGTGGGCCGGCTTCTGTAATTTCCTTGGGGTTATGGTCGCCAGTGGTGCGGTCGCTTACGGCATTATTGCGTTATTGCCGGTCGAGCTGATTATGAATGTCGGCTCCGGAGCAGGCTTTGCCATGGTCTTCGCCATGCTGATCGCAGCAATTCTCTGGAATCTGGGAACTTGGTTCCTCGGTATTCCGGCATCCAGTTCTCATACCCTGATCGGTTCGATTCTGGGTGTGGGCATCATGAACTACATTTTGAATGCCAGTACTGGCGCTTCAGGTATAGACATGGAGCAGGTGATGAAAGTCGGTAAGGCGCTGTTATTTTCGCCTTTAATCGGTTTTGTATTTGCTGCGATTGTGTTCGTGCTGGTGAAAAAAATCTTCAAGCGCCAACTGGAACTGTTCCAGCCACCTGAAGGTAACAAGCCACCGCCACCATTGATTCGTGCCATGCTGATCTTTACCTGTACTGGGGTGAGCTTTGCCCATGGTTCAAATGACGGTCAAAAAGGTATGGGGCTGATCATGTTGATTCTGATCGGTTGTGTGCCTTTGGCGTACTCGCTGAACAAGAGTCTGGATGCACAACATATTCAGTCTTTTGGTCAGTTATCTGCACAAACAGCGGATGTGATCTATCCAAATCATCAGGATATTCCGGATGAGCAAGCCCGTGATGTGATCACCAAATACATTCAGACCAAGGAAATTACCCCTGAAGTCGTGCCTGCCTTGGCAAGTTTGACGGATCATCTGGGTGAAAAAGTTGGTAGCTATACCAGTATTAAGGATGTTCCTGAAGCTCAAGTGTCTGAATTTCGCAACGACATGTACCTGAGCACCACAGCATTTAAACGTCTGGATAAAGCAGAAGCTTTACCAACAATGAGTGCTGCACAGGAAAAAACAGTAGATGAATACCGTGACAATCTGGATTCATTCCTGCAATACATCCCGACCTGGGTGAAAGTGGCGACAGCCTTGGCACTTGGTCTGGGTACGATGGTCGGCTGGAAGCGTATTGTCGTGACGGTTGGTGAGCGTATTGGTAAACAGCATATGACTTATGGTCAGGGTATGTCTGCCGAACTGGTTGCGATGTCGACGATTGCTGCAGCGGATGGCTTCGGTATGCCGGTATCCACTACCCATGTATTGAACTCTGCAGTAGCAGGTACCATGGTGGCGAACAAGTCAGGTCTGAACTTCCAGATGGTGAAAACCATTCTGTCTGCCTGGGTCTTTACCTTGCCAGCAACGATCTGTCTGTCAGGCGGTTTGTACTGGGTACTGTTAAAAGTGTTCTAAGTTATTTAGACATAAAAAAAGCTGCTCTAGAGCAGCTTTTTTTATGGGTGGAAGAAAAATTAAGGATGTAAAAGAGGAATCTAAATTACGATTAAGGCGACAGGGATGTCGCCGTTAGGCTGTGATATAGGGACATATCATCAGCTTAACAAAAGATTTTTGTTACTTTTGATCTTTCAAAAGTAAAGAAAAAAAGAAGCTATAAAATAGATCAACTTAAATCTGCCCAAAGCACATTCATAAGAATTTGAATGATTGAAAGCCTAAATTAACCTCTCCCTAACCCTCTCCTAGAAGGAGAGGGAACGCCCATTTTCAATTAAAGTTCTCTCTGCTTTAGGGATGAGCAGCACTGCTACGCAACGAGGGGAAAACTTTAAAAATAACGATTACCTTTCTTATGGAAAAATTGGATGAAGATAATAAAAAAATTACTTCTTCAACTTACTCAATAATCCTTTTGGCAACTTCTCTGTCGCAAAACCATATAGTGCAGCAAAAGGTAGTGCGGTACGTGCCAGATAGGCCACTCGCCACAAACCACCATGATTCGCGCCATGCATCATCAATTCAAGCGGATGGTTGAGTTTTACTTCAGGATTGGCCACTGATTCTGGATTGTGAAGGTCATGAATCCATAGTGCCGCCATAATCGCATTGGTGGTTTCAGGCGCGAAAGCTTCAACATCAAACAGGCTGGCACCGTTGAATGCGGCTTTTAATAACGGATTCTTGGTCACAGAATAGGTCGTAGTCGAAGGGGCAATATTGATACTGACCCGCTGACCTTGAGCGCGAGCCAAGGTGGCGCGCCATTGCTGGATACGTTTTGCCAGCGCATAGTTCGGGCCCTGTTCAACCACCAGGCAGTCACAGATACCATATGCCTGATCACCAGACTGAATCAGTTCATGCGCATTTTTCTGGAAAAAGTGTTTGCGGCTTAAAGCTGAAACCCCTTTAGAAAGGATCGTCTGTACCTTAGAGCGTTCAGTATATTTTACTTTAGAGGCTTCGATCACTTCACTCGGAACCGCATAAACATCGGTCGGCGTACACATGTACATCAGACTGGTATTGGCTTTTTGCTGACTAACATAGTGCATGATGGCATCCATGGCCATGGAGACCCGAACATGCTTTTCACCATCCAGATAGGCAATTGCAGCCAGATCCAGATCCTGCTCGAACTGTAATAACCATTTGGCAATTTCAGGAATCTGGGTCAGCAAATTCGCCCCCAGTTTTTCTTTTAAAATATCAAGTGAAGTATCAGCAGGCAGGTCTTCAGTACATGGCGCATACAGCGTGGCATTGCCTTGGTTGATGGTATCAACAATCTTGCCCCATACACGGGTATTCGGCAGATCAATCGCTACAATATTGACTTTCCATTTCGCCAGCCAGGTCAGAGGACCGGCTTCAGATGCTGCACCAAACAGCACCGTGGTCCGATCGGAAAGATCAAACCATTCAGGATGCACCACACATTCACGCAGGGCATTGGCATGGCTGGTTTCCACAATGCCTTGGCTTTCCCAGCGCTCAATCTGCTCCAATAAGGCATCACCTTGCAGCTTTTGACCGTGGTAAGGCACATACCATTCTGGTGCCGATTTGCTATTACCTGTCAGCTTGAAGGTATGCAACTGACCTGCGGGCAGAGTTAAGGCATCTTGCAATACATACTTTTGACCATCACGGTAAAATTCAAAAGTCTGATGGGCCTTTGCCAATCCATCTTCAGCAATTTTCAAGCTGGCTTCAGGAGAGCTCAGTCCCTGTTCGACCAGTTGCTTAAAATGTACTGTGTAGTGTTTGCGCCAGTTTTTTTCTGATTGTGCCTGTTGAGAACTGCGTGAATCGACATTGGCTAGCGCTGCCGCGATGATTGCGCGCCCTGCTTTAGAGCTACTTGGTTTTTGTTGCGGAGACTGAAGAGGAAATTGAAGACCGTCTGGTGTAATGGACATGCAAAATATCTCGAGAATGACAGTAATTAATATACAGATGTATACATTATCGCTGCAAAATTCAGTCCAAGATTGGCATTAAGTGACATCATCACTTTCTAATATATTACGAGATGTTTCAAACGAATAAGAGAGCAGTAGCTCTCTTATCCATTTTCAGCAGAAATATGAGGCTTAACTCATATGTAGCTTTATTCCTTCAATATTTAAAAAACCTGATTAAAACGGAACCTGCATCAGTTTATTCAGGAAATGCGGAATCAGGCGTGGCTCCAGAATAATCGTCATGACCACCCCGTAAGCCGCTCCCCATAAATGCGCGCTGTGATTAATGTTGCTATTGCCTTTTTTGCCTGACCAGATGCTATAAGCTACATACAGCACAGCAAAAATAATGGCAGGAACCGGAATGAAGAACACAAAAATTAATTTCCAAGGTTCAAACAGGATATAGGCAAACAGCACAGCCGACACTGCACCGGAAGCGCCGAGACTGGCCCAGCGCGCATCATTTTTATGCTTGAGGTAACTGGGCAGAATGGCTGCGATCAGACCACCGAGGTAAAACAGGATAAAACCCAGGTCATACAGATATTGACGATAAAAGCTTTCAATCACGCTGCCAAAAAAGAACAGAGTAATCATGTTGAACAAGAGATGTGTACCATCCGCATGGATAAAGCCATGCGTAATAAAGCGGTCATATTGTCCACGTTGCAGTGCCGGTGGCCAGAAAATCAGCCGGTTCATCACTGTCTCTTTGGAGAAAGCAATAAATGACACAATACAGGTGATCAGAATAATGGTCACGGTATGATTAAAAGGTAAATCAAGCATATAAATGATTCTAATGGTGCCTATTTGCCAATTATCATGCCATTAAAATTGAGCTAAAGTTGTACTTTTATAATAAATCCGACAATTTTAGTTGATTTTTAAAAATTACCCCGCATCTTCAGTTAAAATGGCCGCTTGAGCTTGAGGAAATTATTGTTATGTCGACTGAGAACAGCAGCACTCCAGTTGTTGGTGAAATTCCCAACTTATTGATTACACCAACAGCACAAGAGTATTTAAAGGATCTACTGGATAAACAGAACACCCCGGGTATTGGTGTGCGTGTTTTTGTAGAGCATCCGGGTACTCCTCGCGCTGAATGTTGCATGGCCTATAGTGCACCTGATGAAGTTGTACCGACAGATTATAAGCAGGAATATCCTGATTTCCCTGCTTTTATCGACTCGCCATCTATTCCATATTTACTTGATGCCGTGATTGATTACAACAAAGACCGTTTTGGTGGTCAGTTGACTTTCCGTGCACCGAACTCCAAAGTGCCACGCGTAGGTCCAGATGCATCGGTAGAAGAGCGTATTACCTATGTATTGCAGTCTGAAATTAACCCGGGCCTGGCAGGTCATGGCGGTAACTGTGCACTGGTTGAAGTTAAAGAAGACCCTGAAAAAGGTTTAACCGCTGTACTTAAATTTGGTGGTGGTTGCCAGGGCTGTTCAGCGATTGATATCACTTTGAAACAAGGTGTTGAAACCACATTAAAACAACATGTACCAGAGTTAATGCATGTCGTTGATGAAACGGATCATAGTCAGTCTGAAGGTGCGTATATGAAATAAGCTGTTCTATATAACAGTTTATTTATCGCATTTTAAAAACCTCGAAATTTCGAGGTTTTTTTATTTCTGGATTAAAAACAAGTGAATGTTAATGATAATAATTATCAATAGTAATTGCATTCAATTGAAAAGCTGTTACACTTCGCAACCGAATAAACATGATCTCTTCATAAATATTGGGGCGCACAAGGTATGAATAAGCCATTCTTAAAAAAGACTTTAGCATTTGCTGTATTCACAGCAATGACTGTTTCAGTGCAAGCGCAAGACCAAGTTACTGAAGAAAAAAAAGGCGTAGTGCAGTCTGAGACGACCAAGTTACAAACGATTGTAGTGACTGCGAGTGGGCAGGCAGTGGATGTTAAATCTGCGCCAGCTTCAATTAGTGTCATTACTGCCGAAGAAATTCAAAAACAACCTGTTTCAAGCCTGGCAGATATTTTAAAACGTGTACCTGGTGTAACAGGGGGGCTGAGTTCAAATGGTACTGGCTCAAAAATTCAATTACGTGGCATGCCTGAAAATTACACACTTATCTTAATTGATGGAAAACGTGTAGGTTCATCCAGAGATACCAACTATCGTGCAAACTTGGGTCATCAAGATCTAAACTGGGTTAGACCAGAAATGATTGAACGCATTGAGGTCGTACGTGGGCCAATGTCTTCTTTATATGGTTCTGATGCGATGGGTGGAGTGATCAATATCATTACCAAAAAAATCCCTTCAGAATGGGGAGGGTCTTTTACCTTAAACCATACCGTGCCGACTACATCTTCTGATTTGGGCCGAACGATCCAATCAGGACTCGTCGGATATGGCCCTTTAACCGATACGCTCGGCATGCGTGCCACAGTCGGGATCACTGAACAGGAAGCGGATCAAGGCTATCAAATTTCTGATCGTAATATTCCTGGAATGGCGGGAAGTAAGGCAACAGGACAATCGGGTAGCCGTGATCAAAATGCGAATTTAAAATTTGATTATACGCCGAATGATATTCATAGCCTGTCTTTAGAACTGGGCTATGGGTTGCAGCAAGACAACCCGTCTACCACATCACAGGTGGTGGATGGCCAAGAACAGGCCGTATTATCCTGGGGTCCGTCAGAGTTAGAACATCGTTCAATTTCTTTGTCACATGATGCCAAGTGGGCTTTTGGTGATTCAAAAATTACTGCTTACTATAATGATTATGATCAAAGTCAGATAACAGAGACGGGGCCGACCACACAAAAATCCAAGGAAAGCATTGTAGAGGGTAATCTCAATATTCCGTTTCAGTTAGGTGTTGAGCATATCGCTACAGTGGGAGGCCAGTGGAAATCAGAAGAGTTGATCAATACACGTAATATTGGGCTGTCTATTCCAAGTTATGACGGAAATGAATATGGTTCAGAGCTAGAAGGAGATACTTGGGCGCTGTTTATTGAAGATAAAATTATTTTTAATGATCAAGTACATTTAACACTGGGGAACCGTTTCGATCATCACGATAAATTTGGCACACATAATAGTCCCCGTGCTTATCTGGTGCTGCAGCCAAATGAAGTATTGACTGTCAAAGGTGGTGTTGCTCAGGGCTTTAGAGCACCTTCATTAAAAGAGAATACTGCAGGTGCCGCGACTCGTTCAGGGGGGAATGGATGTACATCACTTAAGCCTTTGGGCTATGTATCGGGCGGATGTTATATGGCTGGTAATGCAGACTTGCAGCCTGAAGAAAGTACTAATTATGAAATTGGATTTAATTTTGCTCAAAATGACTTTGATCTCGGTTTAACCTATTTCCACACAGATTTTAAAAATAAAATCGAATATCGTGCTTTAGGAGAAATTAATGGTGTGTGGTGGACACAATATCAAAATGCTGAAAAAGCGCGTGTACGAGGCTTGGAAGCAAGTGTGGTCTTACCACTTTTAGATAGTTTGAGCTGGGAAACTAATGCTACTTATTATTTTGAGTCAAAAAATTTAGTAACAGGCAAAAATCTCTCAACGATTCCAGAGTTGTCAGTTTATAGTGCACTCAACTGGACACCCACTGATCCACTGTCCTTGGAACTTGCAGCGCAATATACTGGTGATCAATATACGGCAAGTGCTGAAGATACAGTGGTGATGCAAAAGCCACATACCGTATTTAATCTGTCTGCAAATTATGAGGTGAATGACCAAGTCACTGTTCGGGCCGGGTTAAATAATTTATTTGATAAAAAACTGTCAAATGCTTCAAATGATTATTATCTGGATCGTCAGCAAGTATTTGCCGGATTAACCTATAATTTCTAATCTAAGCAGACAAAAAAAGCCGCTTTATAGCGGCTTTTTTATTTAAATCTTAAGAATTTTCAAAGTATCTTCATGATAATAAAATTGTTCCAGATATTTGCGTGCACGCTCACGTAAATGGCCTTGAGAAACCATCTGCTGGATTACCGGACTGAGCAGTTGCTGCAATTCATTCTGAATTAGCGCTTCATCAATATTCAGATCACGTAATAACTGATCAAAGGTATGTTCCTGATTGCGGACATACCAGGTATGAATTCCGTCATGCACTTGCTGCTGCAGATAGTCTGTCTGGCGTATGTGATCCCAGATGTCATGACCTAAGCCGACTGTCTGATTCAGGTCCTGCAGCTCAATATAATTCTTCAAGACCGATACTGGCATGTCTTTGATTTTATGCCAGAGATTGGCCTGAAAATGATAGAGTTTCTCGTCGTCAAAATGCTGGTTCAGTACATGCTCACTCATCTGGCTGAGCTTCAGAATGTTCTTTTGCAGATAACGTGCAATGGTGCTATCGAGGTTGGTATCGGTGACATTTTCCAGAACGGATTTGCCCATTTTCATAAAGCGGGAAACCCCGGGCACGCTTTTGGCAATCATGGAGTTATCCATATAATCCTGAATGGAATGCTGGATCAATTGGGTAATCATGGCTGAAAATGCCGGATTATTCACGACGGTTTTAATCAGACGCTGACGATGGCCACTTTTGCTGGCCACATACTGGGCGATTTTATCGACGGTCAGGACTGGAATCAGATCGGCAATCGTGGTGGTATCATTGACCGGATGCACCAATGCAAAACGGATATGCTCGGCAATCTGTTCAATCAGAAAGCTGCTGGCTACAGTACCCAGAATCTGTTTTTGTAAAAGCTGATTGATCAGTTCACAGCTCCACAGCTCTTTTAGCGTCTGTTTACGCAGCCACAAATAAAATGCATGAAACTCGCTTTGAATCGTTTCAGATTGAGAAAATGCCTGATCGAGAAAATCAAGTTGAGCATCGATCAACTGCTCAATCATCGGGTGTTTCTGCATAGCATCTCTGAAACTTAATTTAAAGGAATGAGTTTATCAGCAAGCGGGTTTTTTAGGGTCTGCGTCTTGGCCAGAAAAGGCAAATAATGTTGTGCGACCTGTTTTTCTGCTTCCAGAATCGGCATATGCCCGACATTGTTTAAAATCACCGGTTTTTCGGCACGTTTCAGCAGGGCATGCAGTTCTTTAACTACTTCGACATTAATGATCCGATCCTGTCTGCCCCATAAAATCAAGGTGGGTGCTTCTACCGTGCGGGTCAGGCGGGCAAAGGTTTCCGGTGTATAAATCCGATTTAGCATCACCACCTGATCAATCGATTTGCTGGTTTGTTCAGCGCGTGAAATCAACAGTTTTTCCTGTGCATGCCGTAACTGATAAGGAATCACTGGCGGATTCTGCATCAGCTGTTTGGAAACATCTTGCAGATCACCGGGTTTGCTGACGATCAGGTCTTTTAAGGATTGAGGATCTTTGGTATAGGGAGTATTCCCCATTTTGTAAAGACCAGCACTATTGATTAAAAAAAGACTTTGCGTATCGAAAGGATATTGTGAAGCATACACCGTAGCAATCGATCCACCCAGAGAGTGGCCGGCAATGTGTAAATTTTCGTCCACATTTAAGGTTTCAAGGAACAAACGCAGTTGAGAGGTCACATTGGGCACAGAAACATCAAAATTGTCCGGAACTTTGGTGTCGCCGTTGCTTGGCAGATCCGGAATAATGACATGATAATAGGGCGTCAGAAACTGGGCGACCCGGTTCCAGTTGTCGCGCGTGCCGGCCAGACCATGAATCAGTAGAATGGATGGTTTGTTCTTGGCACCGCCTTCGCTATAACTCCAGGTGACCTCGCCAATTTTGAGGGTCTTGGATTTGAGACCGGCAAGGCTGCGTTCCTGCAACAGATGCTGCTGCAAGACTTTGGCAGATGTTTCATTTTTCTGGCTAAACAGTATTTGAGCATGTGTCAGGCCCGGTAATGCCATGCTTAAGGCAACTACGGCTGAACAAATCATTTTCGAGCGCAATTTTATTATTTTCTTCATTGGCCATTCCCCAAAACAAACCCAGTGAGCAAATTGCTCAATCAAAATACTTCCATGTTATAAATTTGCAATTTTCATTCAAATAAAAACATTATTCTTCATTCTATTTTAAATCAATCTTTGCGCTTGTCACCCATTAGTTTTTTGCTAGATTGCATTAAATGACTGGAAAATGTGATGTATTACGCATAAATTCCCTGCAGAAATGAAATTAGATAAATGCTAAAAATTTAATCAGCTAAGATTTTTTGCAAGTGACATTCAAAAAAACTGGCAGTAAGATATTGCAACTAAAACCATCGGTGATAGAAAAGAATGCTCACAGCTCAAGAAGCTTTAGAACGTCTTAGACAGGGTAACCAACGTTTTGTCAGTGGCGATACCACGCATCCAAAACAACTTAGCCACCAACAGCGCGCAGAAATGGCAGAGGATCAGAATCCGTTTGCGATTGTTTTGGGATGTTCAGATTCGCGCGTTCCAGCCGAAATGGTTTTTGATCAGGGTCTCGGCGATCTTTTTGTGATTCGTGTTGCAGGTAATATTGTTGCACCTTCACAGGTCGGCAGTGTTGAGTTTGCCGCGGCACGTTATGATTGCGCGATTGTGGTGGTGTTAGGTCACAGTCACTGTGGTGCGATTAAAGCCACTATTGATACCTTGATGTGTCCGGATTGCCCGCCATCGGCAAACCTGATGTCGATTGTGAACCGCGTACGTCCTTCAGTTGAAACCTTAATGCAAACTGAACTGAAAAACGACTTGGCAAAATTATCCAAGCATGCGGTACGTTCCAATGTATTTGCTTCGGTGAATCAGTTGCGTCATGGTTCAGCCGTTCTGGAAAACCTGATTGGACAAGGAAAATTAAAAGTCGTCGGTGCTGAATATTCACTGGAAACTGGTGAAGTGACATTCTTCGATTTCTAATCACGATTCATCTAAATACATTCTAAAATAAGTTAAAGGCGCTTTATAAAGCGCCTTTAATATATGGATAAGCATTATTTAACAGGATCGTCTGTGCTTTGGCATTTGGATGAATCAGATCCTTTTGCATCAGGGTTTTGTTGCCGGCTACACCTTGCATAAAGAAGGGCAATAACTTCACCTTATATTGCTGACTGACCACTTTATAATTATTTTCAAAAGCTTTGCTATAGGCCTGACCGTAGTTAGGCGGCATTTTCATACCAAATACAATGACCTTGGCTTTGGCTTTCTGGCTCTGCTGAATCAGGCTGGCTAAATTTTTTTGAATCATTTGCGGTGGTTGTCCACGCAAGCCATCATTGCCACCTAACTCAATCACCACAAGGTCTGGACGATGTGTTTGTAGCAATTTTGGTAGTCTGGCCAGCGCTCCGCTGGTGGTTTCGCCACTGACACTTGCATTGACCACTTTATGCTGTTTCGGATACTGTTGCTCTAAACGCTTTTGTAATAAATGTACCCAACCCTGCTGGGGCTGGATACCATAACCTGCACTTAAACTATCACCTAAAATCATAATCGTCTTTGCTGAAACCCCAAGAGGTAACAGGCACAGACTGAGCAAAAAAAAGTAAGGCAATAGCCGAGTTTTCTGATTAAGATCTTTCATATAGGACACGTATGATTCAAAGCAGCAACGATTCGACCATCATGCCACAGGCTATTATTTCTGCCCAGAAATTGACACAAAAGATACAACTTTCACAAAAACAGCTCACCATTTTTGAGGATCTTGATCTGGATATTCAGGCCGGAGAACAAGTGGCTATTACCGGTCGTTCCGGTTCCGGAAAATCCACATTACTGGGTATTCTGGCGACACTGGATCAGGCAAGTTCAGGTCAGCTTCTGGTCTGTGGCGAATCAGTGTCTAACTTGAATGAAGAACAACGTGCGCTGGTACGTTTAAGAAATATCGGATTTGTCTTTCAGTCTTTTCAGCTCTTACCGCACCTGACTGCACTTGAAAATGTAATGCTGCCACTGCGCCTGCAGCCCGGCTTTAAATATGCAGAAGCTGAGCAAAAGGCGTTGGCATTACTACATAAGGTCGGTCTGGATCGACAGGCGCAGCAAACCCCAAAAGTATTGTCCGGGGGAGAACAGCAACGTGTGGCGATTGCACGCGCACTGGTCAGTGAACCAAAAATCATTTTTGCCGATGAACCTACGGGCAATCTCGATGGTGAAACGGCCAGAGAAATTGAACAACTACTCTTTCAACTAAACCGGGAACTGGGGACGACTTTGGTGCTGGTGACGCATGACCGCAAACTGGCGCAGCAGTGCCAGCGGCATTTTGAACTGCTGAATGGCGAGCTGATTGAACATCCGAGTGGAGGATGAAATGAATCCGTTATTTCGTCCTTTACTGACGCAAAGCTTTAAAACGACCGGGATTTATCTGCTGATTATTGCCTTAACGCTGGCAATTAGCGCGACCACTGCACTTAAATTTAGTAATGAGCAGATCCAAAATGCAGTCGCCTTGCAGGCAGCAGAAATGCTGGCCGGTGATCTGGTGCTTTCAGATAATGAGCCTTTGCCGGAGCAGTGGCGTGATCAGGCCAAGCAGTTGGATTTAAAGCAGTCAGACGTCACTTTCTTTAGCAGTATGGCCTATACCGATGCGCAGTTTGTCATGGTCAATGTCAAAGCCATTGATCAGGCTTTTCCTTTGCGTGGTGAACTGCGGGTGCAACCGGCAAAAAAATCGATTCAGTCTGGTGAAATCTGGCTCAGTCCACGAGCCATGGATTTGCTCAAAGTCAAACTGGGGGATCAGCTCAATATTGCCGATGCGGCGTTTAAAGTCACCGCCAAGATTGAACAGGACTCCAATCAGGAACTTGGATTTTCCGGATTTTCGCCGACCGTAATTATTTCCCAGGCAGATGTCGCACGAACCAATGCCATTCAGGTGGGGAGCCGGATTGAATATCGCCTACTTATGGCTGGCCGTCCGGATGATACCCAACAATATGAAGCCCTGTTCAAGCAGCAGGTCAAGTCAGCAAACGCCTCAGCTGAAACACCAACGGAAGTGCAAGGGCAGGAGTTTGAGGAGCAAAGCAGTCTCAGGTTACGCAATGCCAGTGAAGGCAATACCCGCTTGATGAAGCCAATCGCCAATCTGGACACTTTCCTGCAACTGGCCAATATTCTGACCATTCTATTATGTGGGATTGCCATTGCTTTAACCGCGCAGCGTTATGTGCAGCAGAATCAGGATCATATTGCCTTGATGCGTTGTATCGGTGCCACCAAGCAGCAGATTCTGTCGGCTTATCTGGCTTTACTTGGGATGGTGCTGTTAATTGCGATGCTAATTGGTACCGTGGTCGGGATCAGTCTGGGTTATGGACTGTTGCAATTGATGTTGCAGCTGATTCCAAATTTGCAGATTGAATTTTCAGCCCTGGCAATGTTGCTCGGACCATTGCCAGTCGCGATGCTGACCAGTGCCGTGGTGTTACTCGGCTTTGTCATGCCAAGCTTGTTGCAATTGCTGAATACCCCGCCAATTCGGGTGATCCGCCAGCAGGAAAAATCAGTGCAATCCATGCTGTGGATGCTGCTGACTGGAACGCTCAGCCTGATTATTTTTAGTGTGATTTTGACCGAAAACTTGCTGCTGACCGCCTGGGTGATTGGCGCGATTATTGTGTTATGTGCAGTGCTGTATCTGACGGTATGGGGGGTGTTGAAACTGCTGCGGAATATGAAGCTGAATCTGTCAGCCTATGTACGCACGCCTTCTCAGACCGCCTTGCAGATTACGGCTTTAGCCTTGGGCTTGAGCCTGATTACAGTATTGGCCGTCTTGCGTACCGATCTGCTGGAGCGCTGGCAGCAACAGTTACCGGAAGGTACACCGAACCAGTTCGTTTACGGTTTACCGCCTTTTGAGATGCCAGCCCTGAAAGCCCAACTTGAGCAGAATGGCTGGAAAAGCACACCACTGTATCCAAATGTCCGTGGGCGTCTGGTCGCCAAAAATGATCAGCCTTTTGCCGAGGAACTGGTGAAAAGTAGCAATACCTTAAGACGTGAACTGAATCTGACCCAGTCAAACCGCTATCCTCAGGATAATGTGATTGTCAGTGGTGACGCGGTATTAAAACAAGTCGGCACCGTATCGGTCGAAGCCAATACTGCTGAAGAGTTAGGGATCAAGATTGGAGATAAACTCAGTTTCAGTCTGCCTGAAGGGATACTGGAAGCTAAAGTCGTTAATCTAAGAACCGTCGAATGGGAAAGTTTTAGTCCCAACTTTTTCTTTATCTTTGCACCCAATACCATGGATGCCAATGCCGGCAGTTATCTGGGCAGTTTTTATGTCCCGGAAGTAGATAAGGGCAAACTGGTGTCTGTGATCCAGCAATTTTCCAACACGGTGTTTATTGATGTCAGCCTGATTCTGGAAGAGATCAAACGCATTGTGAATGTGCTAGTGCAAATCGTGACGATTCTGGCAGTACTGGTCAGCATTTCCGGTTTTCTGGTACTGATGGCCTGTCTGAACCTGTTGATGGATGAGCGCAAACGTGAAGTGGCTTTGCTACGATCATTCGGTAGTTCCAAGCAGAAACTGAAAACCATGATGAGTCTGGAAATTGGTTTTATTGGGCTGTTTGCCGGAATAGTTTCCTGCCTGTTTGCCGAAGTGATCAGTGCGATTGCCAGTTATAAAATGGATTTAATGATTCAGCCGCATTGGGAAATCTGGATTATCTTGCCGATCTTTATGACCACTTTATGTGCGCTGATTGGCCGTTATCGCCTGAGTTATCTGTCAGAGATTCCACCCTTACAAAGCTTGCGTGAGATGAATCAATAAGATTCATCTCCGTGATTTTTAAACTGGCTGAGAGTTAAAGTTTTAGTTGCTGTTGCATCATTTCCAGAATCTCTTGCCACAGTGGGCGAATGGGTTCTAGTAAGGCCAAGTTATGTTGATAAAGCAGCACACAAAGGCCGAACCCGACAATCAAGGCAATCAGATTGAACAGGTGGCTACGCTGCATTTTTTGCCCGATGTACCAGAGCAAGGTGAGAAAAGCCCCCATCAGCATGCCGCCAATATGTGCGGCATTGTTGATTCCACTGATCATAAAGCCCAGCGCGAGGTTTAGACCCATCACCATCACCAGGGTTTTTTTATCCAGAATAAAACGTTGCTGTGGCAGCATTGGCAATAAAGCCAGCACCGTGAGTGAAGCACCGAGTCCCATCACGGCACCAGATGCGCCGGCACTGACCGCAGGCAATAAATCGGGATTGGCCACACCGCCTTCGATCAGGCTATAGCTGTCCTGAATGTTCATATAGCCACTGAGCAGGCTGCCCATTAATCCGACACACACATACAGGCCAATAAAATACATCCGGCCAAACAGCTGTTCGGCAACACTACCAAAAATATACAAGGCCCACATATTCAACATCAGGTGAATCAGGCCAAAATGAAAAAACATGCTGCTAAACAAGCGCATGGGTTCCGCTAAATAGGTTAAAGGTGCATAATCGGCACCCCAGAGAATAGCGTCTCGGGTACTCGGCTGGCTAACATCCATGCCATGCATGGCTTGCCAGCCAAATAATCCAACATTGATCCCGATTAAAATGGCGGTGATCCACCAGAGATGCATTTCAAGTTTGCGATGTTCGACAGGGGGAGAGTATTCAGACATGCTATTTTTTTGCTGTGATTGTATATTTCGAATAAGCTTAACACGAAAAATTAAATTTTCAGGAGTAACGCACTGACATGAAAGCCTTTCTGATCCGCACGATGCTCGTCATCGTCAGTGTGATTCTGCTGGTTCAATTGTGGATCTTTGCCAGTCTGGCCTGGTGGCGAACCAATCCGGTGAACACCACCATGATGATGCGGATTGATTACTGGACAGAACCTTCCAAAGCGATTCAGCATCAGTGGCGTCCCTATGACGAAATCAGCCTGAATCTGAAACGTGCCATCGTCACTGCGGAAGATGGAAAATTTATTCATCACCATGGTTTTGACTGGGACGGAATTCAAACTGCGCTGAATAAAAACAGAAATCAGGGCCGTGTAGTGGCCGGTGGTTCGACAATCTCCCAGCAATTGGCGAAAAACCTGTTCCTCGTCAACAAGCGTTCCTTTGTGCGTAAAGGTCAGGAAGCAGTCGCGACCTGGATGATGGAACGCATGTGGTCGAAAGAACGAATTCTGGAAGTCTATTTAAACTCGATCGAGTTCGGGGATAATATCTACGGCGTTGAAGCAGCGGCCAAACATTATTTCGGTAAAACCGCACAAAGCCTGACCCACGATCAAGCCATCTTTCTGGCTGCCATTTTGACCAATCCGAAATATTTCCAGGATCATCGCAATTCCTCTGCATTAAATGCTCGTAAGCGGATGATTCAGCGCTATATGCGTTATGCAGAATTACCTTAATTGATGATTTGAAGAGAAAGCCCAATTATTTGGGCTTTTTTTATGAAATTGTCATCAATTTGAAGCATACTTGGAGGGATAAGCACAATTTTAAATCCGCATAGGTTTGATATGAATACGGCAGCCAGCACAACTTCAGCACAGCCCGAATATACATATAATGATCGTTATATTAATCGCGAACTGTCTATCCTAGACTTCCATTTACGTGTCCTGGAACAGGCTGTCGATCCTTTACATCCATTGCTCGAACGCATGAATTTCCTGTTGATTTTCTCGCGTAATCTGGACGAGTTTTTTGAAATCCGGGTCGCAGGAATGATGGAACAGCTGGATCTGGATAATGAAAGTCGGAGTCCGGATGGCTTGACTCCAAAGCAGGTTTTAGAACAGATTTCTAAAACCGCACATGCTGCCATTGAACGTCAATACCGTATTTTAAATGAACAAATTCTGCCAAAACTGCGTGATGAAGATATTTGTTTCCTGCGCCGTGGTGAGCTGACTCCGGCACAATCTGCCTGGATTAAAAAATATTTTCAAGAGCAGGTTGCGCCGGTTCTCACGCCGATCAGTCTGGACCCTGCGCATCCATTCCCGAGACTGGTGAATAAATCACTGAACTTTATTGTCACACTGGAAGGCAAAGATGCCTTTGGTCGGCAGATTGATCTGGCTGTGGTGCCTGCACCGCGTTCATTACCACGCGTAGTGCGTTTACCGGATGAACTGACCGATGGAAAAGAACATCATGTGATGCTGTCGGCGATTATTCATGAGCATGTGTCTGATCTGTTCCCGGGGATGACGGCGACTGGCTGTTATCAGTTCCGTGTTACCCGAAATGCCGATTTAGCCTTGAATGAAGATGTTGAAGATCTAGCCAAGGCACTCAAAGGCGAACTCAGTTCACGCCGTTTTGGCCGCGCCGTGCGTCTGGAAGTGACAGAAAATTGTCCGCAGCATATTTATGAATATCTACTGAATGAATTTGATCTGGACGACGAGCAGCTTTATAAAGTCGCGGGCCCGGTCAATCTGGCACGTTTGCTATCTAACTTTAAACGTCCGCATTTACGTTATGACTCGCATACTCCCATCATTCCTAAAGTACTGAAAAAATCTGAAAATATTTTTAGTGCGATGCAGAAACAGGATATTTTGCTGCACCATCCTTTTGAATCTTTTGCGCCGGTCATTTCATTATTACGTGAAGCGGCACGCGATCCGCAAGTGCTGGCGATCAAGCAAACCTTGTACCGCAGTGGGCCAGATTCTGAAATTGTGCAGGTATTGGCTGAAGCTGCCCGCAATGGCAAGGAAGTCACCGCAGTGATTGAATTGCGTGCACGTTTTGATGAAGAATCCAATATTGCGGTGGCCAATGTCCTGCAAGAAGCGGGTGCGGTCGTGGTCTACGGCATTGTTGGTTACAAGACTCACGCCAAGATGATTCTGGTGGTGCGCCGGGAAAATAACAAACTGGTGCGCTATGTGCATCTGGGTACCGGTAATTATCATGCCGGCAATGCACGAATCTATACCGATTATGGTCTATTAACGACAGATAAAGATCTGTGTGAAGACGTGCATCGTATTTTCCAGGAATTGACCGGTATGGGGAAAATGGCCAAGCTGAAAAAGCTGCTACATGCGCCATTTACCTTGCATGCCCAGTTACTTAACTATATCGATAATGAAATTGCCTATGCTCAAGCAGGGAAACCGGCGCAGATTATTGTCAAAGTCAATGCACTGACCGAAATGCAATTGATTAACAAACTCTATGAGGCTTCTCAGGCCGGGGTACAGATTGACCTGATTATCCGCTCAATTTGCAGTTTGCGTCCGGGGTTGCCGGGTCTGTCGGAAAATATCCGGGTGCGTTCAATTGTCGGGCGTTTCCTGGAACATACCCGCGTGTATTATTTCAGCAATAATGGCAATTCACGTATTTACTGTTCAAGTGCAGACTGGATGGATCGTAACCTGTTTAATCGGGTCGAGGCCTGTTTCCCGGTCGAAGATGAAGCCTTGAAAAAACGCATCTATCAACAAGGTCTGTTGAATTACTTGAAAGACAATCAGCAATCCTGGTTATTGCAAGGTGATGGTACTTGGCTGCGGGCACAGCCCAAAGAAGGTGAAAAACCGCATAATGCACAACGTATTCTGTTAGAGCTGTTTAAATAAGTTTAAGTATTTAAAGAGGCTGAATATTCAGCCTCTTTTTTATTTCGAACATACAATTGAACTGTTCAAGCTGAGTCTGAACAGTTTTCGATAGATGTATTTGACCCGGCTATATATCTGATAGTTCTTCATCTGGAGCTGATCTTGTCGTTCGGTTTGCGATTGATGTTGACTCAATACTTTTAATAACTGCAATTCAGCGAAGTTGAGACAGGTTTTGGCAATGGGCTGGTGCAGGATATAGTCTGCCAATTCAGTATTGACGTAAGCACCACCGCGCAAGACAGTTTTCAGACTTTCAGCAAACTCGGAAAATGAATTCTGATGCTGCATATAGCTATCTGCTCCGGACAATAAAGCAGAATAGATCAGTGCTGTGGAATGAGTATTGAATATGGCAATAACAGGTGTATCTGGGCTTTGCTGTTTCAGCTGATGAATCAAACTGATCTCTGAAGTTGTTGCTGCATGATAGAGAATCAGGTTGGGTAGATGTTCAGTAATCATGGATTGTGCAGACAGCATATTGTCCGCATACAGCAGCATATCTGGCTGATAGCCCAGTTGCAGCAGCACGGTCTGGATTTTTGACAGGTCGAGTCCAGTCGGTGAACGAATCACTAAAACTGGTGCAGGCAAGAGGCTAGCCAATAAAACACGATCCTGTAGATGCTGATAGAGAGCTATACTGTGAATCAGGCAAATGCAAATGCCTATCCCAAAGAATAGGGATTTAGCTGAAATGTAGAGATTTTAAGTTTCTAGGCGGACTGAATGTATTCAATTCAAGATATAAAAAAGGAGCAACATGTACTCCCTTTTTATTCGGTGAAAATCAAGCAGCGTTGTGCTGAGTGATTTTCTGGAAAATCTGTAATAACACATCAAACTCGCTTTGCAGCGGCGTGCTTTTACGGGTCACCAATGCCAGGGTACGGCTTGGGGCCGCATTGATTGGTTTAACCAGAATTTCAGGATTGGCTTTCACCATATTGGTATGGATCGCAATTTCAGGCAGCAGGGTAAAGCCCAGATTTGCAGACACCATTTCGATTAAAGTCGGCAGTGAGCTGGCTTTTAAACGGTGATCATTTTTACGCTCACCAATCGGGCAGGCACTCAAGGCATGATCACGCAGGCAATGACCTTCTTCAAGTAACATCAGGCGAGACAGATCCAGATCTTCTAAAGAGTTTGCTTGTGCAGCATGCTGATCAGATCTTTGGTAAACCAGATACAGATTCTCTTTGGCAATTTCAGCAACTTTCAGACCACGGGTGTCGAAAGGCAATGCCAAAGCCACCATATCCAGGTTGCCATGTTCCAGCTTTTCTACAATCTTTTCACTTTGTGCTTCATGCAGATGCAACTGGATTTTTGGTAATTGCTTATGCACTTCATCCAGCAGCTGGGACAATAGGAAAGGTGCAATTGTTGGAATGACGCCGAGATGTAGATCACCGGTTAGGGGTTCACTCATCTCACGACTTAAACGCATTAGGTCCTGAGCATCGGCCAGTAGAACACGTGCGCGTGCAACCACTTGTTCACCAAGAGGCGTTAAACGAACATTCTGGCGGTCGCGTTCAACAAGTACGCCACCGAGTAAACGCTCCAGCTCCATGATGCCGCCAGACAAGGTTGACTGGGTGACAAAGGAGCGGCGAGCAGCTTCTGTAAAGTGTAGCGTCTCTGACAGTGTTACGAGGTATGACAGCTGTCTTAGGGATGGTAATGCAGCCATAGTGTCCTAATGTTTATGATTTAAAATGATCAGCAAATAATTCGCTAAGATATGGAATAAAATGCGGTGGGATATCATGCCCCATTCCATCAATTAATTCAAATTTAGCCCCTGAAATTGCTTTCGCAACGGCCTTGCCATGGCTAGGAGGCAGCAATCGATCTCGAGAACCATGGACAACCAGGGTTTCTTGTTTGATTTGCTTGTCCAGTTGCAGCAATGAGCCTGTACATAATATTGCTAAAAACTGTTGAAGTACACCAGCAGGATAGTAACTTCGCTTATATAATTTACGGGCGGTCTGCACCGCTTCCAGATGATTGACATAACCTGGTGAGCCGATGATCTTAAACAGTTTCAAACTATGATCAACAATGCCATCTTCATCTGTTGAAGCCGGTTTGTCAATCAAACTAAAGAGTTGCTTAGGGAAGGGCGGTGGCAACATCGGCTGGTTATTACTGGTAAACAGTAAGCCCAGTTTTTTGACTTTGTCCGGATAACGCGCGGCCAGAATCTGGGCAATCATACCGCCCATCGAAGCACCCAGCACATAGACTTGTTCCAGCTGCATTTTTTCAATCAACAGACTGACATCTTCGGCCATATCATACAGATCATAAGGTGCACCCTGATTACCCAGACCCAGCACAAACCGGCTCATCATTTTCAGAGTATTCAGGCGTGGACCTTTGTGATGAACTTTTGAAGACAGGCCAATATCACGGTTATCAAAACGGATGATGTGATAGCCATTGTCAATCAGTGACTTACAGAAAAAGTCAGGCCAGTACAGCATTTGCCCACCCAGCCCCATAATCAGCAAAATGGTGGGATGTTCCGGATTTCCGCCAACCTCGACATGTAGTTGGATCCCATTGCCTAGATCGACCTTGGTTTCATGCATAAACGAGGTATAAGGGGAAAGATTAAACTGTGCTGCGCTGTACATGGTCGCTGTCCTAATTAAAGGATATTTCGTTTAAAAAATATCCTTGCTATTAAACCTCTAAACCGCAGCCGGAATCAAGTCAGGAACCTGCTTGGTCAAGGTCAGACGCTGTTTGGCTGCAGTGGCGCCCAAAAGCACGAAACCACGTAAGGTGCCGTTAGCATCGAACGCTTTGGCCAGCATGCCATCGTCAAATTCTTCAGTTTCCCAAGTGACATTCACATCAACCGGTGCAGGCAATACCGTTAAAGGTGCAGCAGGCGTTTTAACTGCCACTGGCATAGCCGGATAATGTACAGCAGTATGTTCGCCATTTAAGGTTTTTGCCAAAGCGCGGGCTTGTTGCATGATCGGCATGACATAAGGCAATAAGGTGCCATTGACCTCGGCACAGTCGCCCACCGCATAGATATCAGCCTGGTTGGTTTCCAGTTGTGCAGTGGTTAACACTCCGCGACTGGTATGTACGTCTGCCTGTTTCGCCAAAGAAATATTTGGCTGTAAGCCCACCGCAGACAACACCACATCAGCAACCAAAGACTGACCGTTGGCCAGCGTGACCAGATAATCACCATTGTCCGCACAAGAGACTTTTTCGACTGTTGTGCCCAAGACAAAGTGAATGCCGGTTTCTTCAAGATTCTTCTGGAATGCAGTAGCAACATGTTCTGGCAATAAGCGGCCAAGTGGCTGAGGGGCTAAATCAATGACTGTAACCTGATGATCGGTATTTTGTAGGTCGTTGGCAAATTCACAGCCAATCAGGCCTGCACCTAAAATTACTACACGTTTGTCTTCACGTGCTGCCAGATTGTTACGGAAAGCTTTATAGTCACTCAAATTGTTGACGACATGAATGTCATCGCTGGCATCACCGGCAATCGCCAGACGTACTGGATTGGCACCGATGGCTAATACCAGTTTGCTATAATGTTGCGTACTTTCCTGACCATCTTTTTCCAGAACCAGCTGATGATCTTCCGGATGAATGGCTTTGACCCAGGTATGCTGTTCAATGCGCATATTCAGCTGTGCTGACATTTTAGCCGCATCGCCTAGTGGAATTTGTTCAGGCGCTTTATTGCCAGCCAAAGCATTGGAGAGCGTCGGTTTGGCGTAATTGACCGCATCATCCGCACAGATCATCAGCAATTCATGTTCTGGATTGAGTTTACGAAATTCACGTGCTACGGCATAACCCGCCATACCTGAACCAATAATGACGATAGGATGCATAGTCGTTTCCATATGGTAGAGCTCCATGCTGTATAAATGATTGAAAGGCATAAAAAAGACCATATGGATATGGCCTTTAACTGGACGTGATTAGACTTCGATCATTTCGAAATCAATTTTAGACACGCCGCAATCTGGACAGGTCCAGTCATCTGGGATATCTTCCCATTTGGTGCCTGCCACGATCCCGTCTTGAGGCCAACCTTCTGCCTCGTCATAAATCCATCCACATACGATGCATTGAAACTTTCTCATGTAACTCTCCAAAACTGAGCAACTGTAGGCGTCAGCTTAAAATCCATAAAAGGCAAGACTCTAAAAGAATATGACTTTTTAACAGTGAACATATTTGGCTAAATTTTTACGCAGTTCTATTCATAAAGTAAAGTGAATAAAAGCTTAATCAGCGAAATTAGCAGCAGAATAGACGACACATTCCTCATTTATCAGAAAATCACGCCAATCAGCTTTTCTAGCGCAGACGGTTAAAGGATAAAAAGCTGAGGATGGCAAAAATGAGCGTTTATCTTGGGGGATAGACCAAAGTCGTGCAGTAAAAACTTGAGTTTTTAGGTAATTTAAAATCAGTAAAGTCTGGGTTAAATATTTTTAAAATAAATCAATATAATAAAATCAATATCTTGTGGTTAAACATCGGGTTTTTATTAGACAGCTTGGCTTGTTCGTTTCACTCAAATAGGTTTAAAATTCCCATATTCCTTTTCTTTTTTTAAGATCTCCCATGAGCAATTTGTCTACTTCTTTGTGGTCTCACATTCGTACGGTCCAAGATTTTCCAAAACCAGGAATTTGCTTCTTTGATTTGACCCCACTTTTCATGGGCAATATTGGTCCATTGACTGACGCTTTGATTGCCAGCATTCCTGCTGACAAACTGGCAGAAGTAGAAAGCTTTATTGCGGTTGAAGCGCGTGGTTTTGTGTTGGCAAGCTTGTTGGCACAACGTACAGGCAAAGGCTTATTGCTGGTGCGTAAAGCAGGTAAATTGCCACCTCCAGTGGTCGGTGTAGGTTATAGCCTGGAATATGGTATGGATCGTTTAGAAATGTCTGCGAACGTTCAGTCCCAGAAAGTAATTATTGTGGATGATGTTCTGGCAACTGGTGGAACCTTAAAAGCTGTAAATGAACTGGCTCAAAAATGTCAACATGAAGTACTTGGTGCAAGTATCTTCCTTGATCTTCCTGACCTGCATGCTGAATTAGGCCTGGATATCTGGTCAGTGCTGGATGACAAATCTCAGCCTGAAGCGGCAGTTGCTTAAGTTATACATTTAAAAAAAGCCCCAAAATTGTGGGGCTTTTTTATTGCCTGATAAAATGATCTTCGATTTCCTGAATCAGTGTATTAATTTGCTCAGGATGTTCCAGACGATGATGGCCGCCATCAACTGCCTGAATTTGCATATAGTCTTCAAGTTGTGTCTGAACCGCATGCATATCCAGAATTTCATCGCCCAGCTCCAGATAGGCAAACTGAGGAATATCATGCTGTAAATCATGATGCCCAATCGGCGGATAATCATCGCGGAAGTTAGGCTGCAAAATGGGATTGGCCACTACACATGGAATTTGATACGCTTGTGACATTTTCAGTGCCCAATAACCGCCAAGACTGTGGCCGACCAGAATATCCGGTTTGATGGTTTCAATCATCTCATGATAAAACTCGGTGACCGAACTATAACTCAGATTTCGATAATCGACATCGATACAGTATTTATGTACCACATCAATGGCATGGAACTTGGTGGATTCTCTGGAGGAATCTAAGCCATGTAAAAACAAAATCTTAGACATAGTTCATTACTCATTTTTATGGGACATGCCATATTGGTTATTTGTTGATTGGCACATCATCTTCAATCTGAGCGTCATTGTAGAACGTCTGGGTGTACAAGGCAGTTAGCTATTGGTCTAAGCCACAATTTTGCAGTGCAATGATTTTGTATAACTCCTGTCTGATTTAAACTTTAATCCCAACTGAGAGCAGCTGGGTGCTGCAAAAGGTTGAAGAAAGGGAATTTAAAAGAGTGACAGATGGGTTGAACCGAATGGTGTAAATAGCAAGATAGTGGATTTTTCCAAAGAAAAGCCGGTTCCTGAGAGTCTTTACGCTACGATTTGAGAAGGATTTCTGCTATTCTATGCAACTTCTATTTTTTAACTAATCTTATTCGAGGCAGAGATGACGCAAACTAACGCTCAATCGACTTCTGAACAAATCATTTCCGAAAACGATTTAATTGCACAGCGTCATGCCAAGTTAAAGCAAATCGAAGCTCAGACAAAAGAAACAGGTAAGAGCCCATGGCCGAATACCTTTAAGCGTGAGCATTATGCCCAAGATTTACAAGACCAGTTCGCTGATAAATCTAAAGAAGAAATTGAAGCAGGCGAAAAGGTCTACGTCAAAGTTGCCGGTCGAGTGATGTTGAACCGTGGTTCATTTATCGTGATCCAGGACATGACAGGTCGTATCCAGCTGTATGTGGCGCGTAAAGAACTTCCAGAAGATGTACTTGCTACCATTAAAGGTCTGGACCTTGGCGATATCATTGCAGTCGAAGGTTATATCGGTCGTTCGGGTAAAGGCGATTTGTATGTACATATCGAACATTTTGAATTACTGACCAAATCATTGCGTCCACTTCCAGACAAGTTCCATGGTCTGAACGATACTGAAGTGAAGTATCGTAAACGTTATCTTGACCTGATCGTTAATGAAGAAACACGTAAAACTTTTGAAATTCGTGCCAAAGTTGTGGCGGGTATCCGTGCCTTCCTGACTGAAAAGCGCTATATGGAAGTTGAAACGCCAATGATGCATGTGATTCCAGGTGGTGCATCAGCACGTCCTTTTGAAACACATCACAATGCACTGGACATGTCATTGTTCTTGCGTATTGCGCCAGAGCTCTACTTAAAGCGTTTGGTAGTCGGTGGTTTTGAACGTGTGTTTGAAATTAACCGTAACTTCCGTAACGAAGGTGTTTCTACCCGTCATAACCCTGAATTCACCATGATTGAATTCTACCAGGCGTATGCAGATTACAAAGACTTGATGGAATTGACCGAGCAAATGCTAGAGCGTCTGGCGATTGATATCTTGGGTACGACTGACGTGCCTTATGGCGATGAAGTGTATAGCTTCAAAGGGCCATTCAAGAAAATTTCAATGTTCGATGCGATTCTGGAAAATAACCCGCAATTTACTCCTGAAAATGTCAATGACCGTGAGTTCCTGGCAAAATTCCTTCAGGAAGAATTGAAAGAGCAAGTGAAGCCAGGTTTTGGTCTGGGCAAACTGCAAACCATGGTATTTGAAGAAACCGTAGAAACCAAATTGCGTCAGCCGACGTTCATTACTGAATATCCAGCGGAAACTTCTCCATTGGCACGCCGTAATGATCACAATCCACACATTACCGACCGTTTTGAATTCTTCATCGGTGGTCGTGAGTTGGCAAATGGCTTCTCGGAGTTGAATGATCCAATCGATCAGGCTGAACGTTTTCAAGCACAGGTTGCTGAAAAAGATGCTGGTGATGATGAAGCTATGCATTACGATGCAGACTTTGTAGAAGCACTGGAATACGGTCTTCCTCCAACAGCAGGTGAGGGTATTGGTATTGACCGTCTGGTGATGATCTTTGCCAATGCAGCAAGTATCCGCGATGTGATCTTGTTCCCGCATATGCGTCATAAAAATGCTTAAATTCTGAATTAAAAATAACCCACCATTGTGTGGGTTATTTTTTGTCGATACATCTAAAAGCTTAAGTAAAAAACAACAGTTTAATTGTTGAAAATTAACATAGGAGCGATTAAGGTGAAGCAGAAAATAAACTTGAGAATATTCATCCCATGTTGCTAAAAAAACATTATTGAGTGTATTACTGACTACGCTTGCGCTTCCTGCTTTTGCTCAAGGTCTGGTTCTAAATGATGCAAATTTGCGTACTGACCTGAACTGGTTAAACCAGCAAGGAGTCATTCAAATCAGTACCTCAACCTGGCCACTGAGTGGGGATGAAATTCAACGAGCTTTATCAAATGCGCAGATCAGCAATATTGTACAGCAGCGTGTGATCGATTCGGTTCTGGCTAAAATAAAGGCAGATAATCAACAGCTAAAATTGGGTGTATTTGCAGAAACCGATCAAAAAAATATTCCACAGGCTTTCGGGGATCAGTAAAAAGCACAATATCAGGCAGCTTTAGAGTTTAATGCTGGCAGTACAAACTGGGATGCCAAAATCAGGGTGAATGCTGAAAAAGATCCACAAATTGATAATGATCAGGATGTAAATCTTGAAGGTTCTTATCTGGCAGGAAAACTTTGGAGTCAATGGTTGATTGCTGGGCAGATTCCAACTTACTGGGGCCCAAGCCATGATGGCAGCTTGATTCGTGGTGATGCCAGTCGTCCAGTCTATGGCTTTACAGTTCAACGTGCAGAACAGACAGCATTTGAAAATAAATGGTTATCTTGGATTGGGCCGTGGCAATATCAGGCTTTTGCCGGTCAACTCGATGACTATAGCGCAGTTCCAGACGCCAAATTGATTGGTTTGCGTGTTACACACAGCCTTTACCTTATTTAGAGCTTGGTGCCTCGCGTGCGATTCAGTGGGGTGGGGAGGGACGACCTGAAAGTTTAAGTTCGCTGTGGGATGCTTTTGTGGGTAGTAAAGATAATGGGGGTACAGGTGAACCAGACCCATCTAACCAGATTGCCGGCTTCGATGCGCGGTTAAATTTATTTTCTCTTATCCAAATTCCGGTAGGTCTATATGCTCAATATGTAGGAGAGGATGAGGCTGGGGGCTTACCTGCAAAAAAAATGTATTTGGCTGGAATTGACTATTCTTCCACTGTAAAAAATATGCCATATCAGCTCTACACAGAATGGCCAGATACCCGTACTAATGGCAAGGTTCAAGGTATTTCCTATAACCATACGAATTATACCGATGGATTTTATCAGCATGATTATCCTTTAGCACATGCTTTAGGTGGTGATGCGCAGATGATTTCCGTGGGTGGAGACATTCGTATTGATTTTATGAACCGCTTATCGGGTCGTATACTTTTTGCTGATGTGAATCAATCGGAACGAGCCGCCGTTAATAATGCTGCTTTTGCTTTTAATGATGAGATTAAAGCATTGGATTTGACCTGGTCACATTATATCCGTCCAGAAATGCCGCTTAAAATTAATGCATGGGTTGGTGATTCAAAGGTAAATGGTCGAGATAGCGGAGTTTCTTTAGGTATCGAAATACCATTAGAAAAAGGCTTGTTCAGTTATTAATTCTTAGCCACGATTAAATCCTGCTTAAACGCAGGATTTTTTTAGCATTTTGAAAAACTATAAACAAAAAAAACGCAATGATTGGGGTTGTCATTGCGTAGAAAAAGGAATGTCTTTCAAACTACTTCATTAACTGTGGAGAGAGTTAAATCTGATTCCTTACTGAATATGACCATAATAGGATGCATTCTCATATGACTCATCAGTATTCATGTTAATACATGTTAAATAAGGTTAAAACTATGAAGATTATGTGGGGATATTTGCATCATTTTTGCGCAATTTTAGCTTAAACAAAAAAGCTCTTCATCAGAAGAGCTTTTAAGAGCAATTTTTTCTAATTAAAAATGGAATACACCGAGGCCAGATTTAACTTCATCCAGTGTCGCCTGGGTAATATCGCGACATTTATCCGTACCGGTTTTCAGGATATCCATGATGTAATCGGGATCTTTAGCCAGTTCAATACGACGCTCACGAATTGGGCCGATCAATTCTTTTAAAATACTTTCTAGACGTTTTTTCACTGTACCATCGCCTAAACCACCACGACGATAATGGGCTTTGAGCTCTTCCAGCTCTTCTTTATTTGGGTCAAAGGCATCTAGATAAGTAAATACCACATTGCCTTCGACCTGACCTGGATCTTCAATACGCAGATGATTCGGATCGGTATACATTGCATTGACGGCTTTCTTAATATCTTTATCTGTCGCATCCAGCACAATGGTATTGCCCAAAGATTTCGACATTTTTGCTTTTCCATCAAAACCAGGTAGGCGACCAATATTGGAAAGAAGTGCCTTACATTCTGGTAGCAGGTCATGACCAATTTGACGGTTTAAACGACGCACGATTTCGTTGGTCTGTTCGATCATTGGAATTTGATCTTCACCCACAGGAACAACCGTTGCCTTAAATGCTGTAATGTCAGCAGCTTGAGCCACCGGGTAGCACAAGAAGCCGGCTGGAATATCACGCTCAAAACCACGCATCTGGATTTCAGATTTAATGGTCGGGTTACGCTCAAGACGTGAAACAGTCACAAAGTTGAGATATAGCATGGTCAGTTCATTTAAGGCAGGTAAGCATGACTGAACACAAATTGTGGTTTTAGTTGGATCAATACCGACAGCCAGATAATCCGTCGCCACTTCAATAATGTTACGACGTACTTTTTCAAAATTGTCCGCATTATCAGTTAGGGCTTGAGCATCGGCGAGTAACAAGTGTTGATGGTGAGAATCTTGCAGACCTACACGAGAGCGTAATGAACCCACAAAGTGGCCGAGGTGGAGTTGTCCGGTAGGACGGTCGCCCGTCAAGATCACTGGACGATTATCTTGATTACTCATTATCTATTCCAAAGGGTAGTCAGTACTACAGCTGTATTTTAACGAATGGCAACATTGTACGGCATTCTGTTTTTGATTGTCAGCCAGAAAAAAAGCTGTCGTAAAAAAATCTTATAAATTAAACAAGTGAATACAATATTTTTAAGAATTTTGATTAAACTAGATGGAAAGAAGATAAGGATAATAAGTATGGCGAGCAGTTTATTACTATTATTAGATGATATTGCTACTGTTCTGGATGATGTCGCTGTCATGAGCAAAATGGCAGCAAAAAAGACAGCAGGCGTCCTTGGTGATGATCTGGCTTTAAATGCGCAGCAAGTGACAGGTGTGAGGGCTGATCGTGAATTGCCAGTGGTCTGGAAAGTTGCCAAAGGTTCTTTTGTCAATAAACTGATTTTGGTGCCGCTGGCATTATTAATCAGCTTTATTGCAGGCTGGCTGATTAATCCCTTGTTGGTGCTGGGTGGTTTGTTCCTATGTTATGAAGGCGTGGAAAAAATTATTCATACCTTGCATGCACCGAAGGCCAAAGATGCTGAACAGGCGCGTGAACAATTAATCCATAAGGAAATGGATTTGCACCAGTTTGAGAATGAAAAAGTGAAAGGCGCCATTCGCACCGACTTTATCTTGTCTGCTGAAATTATTGTGATTACCTTGGGAACAGTCGCTGCAGCCTCGATGCTGACCAAAGTGACTGTTTTAAGCCTGATCGCGGTGGTGATGACCATTGGTGTTTATGGTTTTGTTGCGCTGATTGTCAAACTGGATGATATCGGTCTGCATCTGACTGAACAGCAGTCCGATTTTAAACAAAAAATAGGACGTGGCTTGTTGGCATTTGCCCCGATCTTAATGAAAATTCTCTCTATTGTTGGGACCGCTGCGATGTTTCTGGTGGGCGGTGGAATTATTAACCATGCAATTCCTTTTATTCATCACTTTACTGAAGACAGTGTTGCTTATGTGCAGGATATTCCCAGCATTGGAAACATTGTCGGTGCCGTAACACCGACCTTGATTAATTTCGCAGTAGGAATTTTAGCGGGTCTGCTGGTCATGCTGGTCATCAGCCTGATTAAGAAAATCTGGCCTAAATCATCAAAAGCTTAAGGTGTGGAAATATCTGGATATTAAGCAGATTAAGAAAAGGAAAAGACTATGCGTTGGAAAGGTCGTCGTGTCAGTAGCAATGTAGAAGACCGTCGTGGTGGTGGTGCCAAAGCTGGCGGAATCAGTATTGTTGGATTGATTGTGGCCTTTGTGGCCTGGAAGTTTTTCGGTGTCGATCCACAACAGGCTTATCAAACCACCAAGCAGGTCACTCAGGGGGTATCGGGTGCGGCAGAAACACGTGGCCTGGAAAATCCCACGCCAGAACAGCAGGAGTCGATTGATTTTGTTGGAACTGTATTGGCAGATACTGAAGATACCTGGAATCAGGTGTTTCAGCAGCAGTTAAATCAGCAGTATGTCTCACCGAAACTGGTGTTGTTTAACGGCATCGTGAATTCTGGTTGTGGTACTGCTCAGGCGGCGATGGGGCCTTTCTACTGCCCGACAGACCAGAAAGTGTATATCGATACTGCATTCTTTAAAGATATGCGTACCCAAATGGGCATTACCGGAGAACAGAATGCCACCGAACTTTCCCGCAATGATCAGGCGGGGGATTTTGCGCTGGCCTATGTCGTGGCCCATGAAGTGGGGCATCATATCCAGACGATTTTAGGTATTTCTTCTCAAGTACAGCAAGCACGTCAGCAAGCAAGCGAAGTGCAAAGTAATCAGCTTTCAGTGCGTCAGGAATTGCAGGCAGACTGTCTGGCCGGCGTTTGGGCTTACCATAATCATGAACGTACCCAATTTCTGGAACAGGGTGATGTGCAGGAAGCGATGGATGCCGCCCATAAAATTGGCGATGATTATTTACAGAAACGTGCTCGCGGGCAGGTGGTGCCGGACAGCTTTACCCATGGCAGCAGCGCGCAGCGGGTACAATGGTTTAACACCGGCTTGAAATCCGGTCAAGTTGCGAATTGTGATACCTTTAATCAAAATATTTAAATGACTTCGATAAAAAAAGGAGCAGATGCTCCTTTTTTTATTTATGCAGAAAACGCCGGAAGTTTCTTAATATCTTGATACTGACAAATAATGCAGCCAAAGCAAACAGTGCAATTGCAAAGACTGTATATTTGAGGTTGCTCATGTCATTTTGATAAAACTGCTGAATTTCTTGTTTGTTATATTCTAAAGCAGTTGCTTTGCCGGTTCGGCTATCTCTGAACTGGATTTTTTCAATATAGAACAGATTTCCCGCTTTGATTAAGTCAACAGTCTGGATTTGACGGGTATGCGATTGATTGTCTTCATCGCTACATAAAGCGCTGTAATGTTCACAGTTGATTTTGGCCACATAACCATTTCCTGCAATCAGAATAAAAATTGCATTGTCTGGTCGCTGGTTATTGGACACCAATACATACTGTTCGCCGGCTGTACTTTTTAAGGGAATGCTGGTGGCTTGCTGATAATGCTGTTCTGCTTGCAGAATTTCCTGAATTTTAGCAAAGCAGGTAAAACATAAGGACAACGTGATCAGAAAAATCACGCTGGCAAAACAGAGACGAAAAATGGTTTTGACAGTTTGATGCATGGGAGAAAAATTCAAAATAGAATGATGGGAAAGCAAAAGCCGAGTGCTGATCTGTATGTTAAATCATCATTCGAAAATACTGAAAAGAAACTTAACTCAATTCGATAAAAAAGCGGACTAAACTTGTTTTGCCAGAATACCTTGCTATTTAAATCTCTATTTTAACAACGCCTCTCGGCGCATAGTGCTCCATATCGCCCGATTTTAGGAAACCGAATGGGAAATTTCTTTTTTCTTCAGCTACTCACGGTGGTCTTTGCTCTGTCTATTGCCACGACCATGTTTAATAAGCGCGTTTTAGGCTTTCCGCAAGCGATCGGTGTCCCTATTGTCTCTGCAATCTTTGTTTTCATTTTGCAGTGGGGCGCCAGTTTACTGCATGGTAATCCATTCTTTAGCATCAATATTGACAATATCGAGCAGGCTGTTCGTCACGTCGATTTCTATGATTTTCTGATCAATGGTGTGATCTGTTTTATCCTGACTTCATCTGCGCTGAAGTTTAAGGTCTCAGATTTGCGTAACCACTGGCGGCCGATCAGTATTTTGGCTGGTCTGGCTTTGGTGTTCTGTGCAGTGTTCTTTGGTGTGGTGTTGTATGGTTATCAGTTCCTGATTGGTAAACATGTTGACCTGCTGGTTTTGCTCTTGCTAGGGGCGGCCTTGGGCGCCACAGATCCGATCGGCATCAAAGGCGTATTGAGTTCGGTTCGCGCACCGCATCATTTGATTGTCAAGCTTGAAGGCGAATCACTGTTTAATGATGCAATGTGTATTGCCTTATTTATGACCTTGCTCAATGTTCTGCAAGGTGAAAACTTTACGGTACTGGCAGTGCTGCAAACCTTGCTTTATGAAATTGTCGTGGCGGTGCTGATTGGTCTCGGATTCGGTTTTGCGATCTTGCGGATTTTGCGCGGTAAGCATGAAATGGAATCTCTGATTTTGACCACGGCCTTGCTGGCTTGTGGTTCCTATCTGGTGGCTTTGCTGGCACATGCTTCCGCGCCAATTGCCTGTGTGATTGGTGGTTTGATTGTTGGCAATAAATGGAAAGAAATCCTGGCAGATGCTGAAATTGGTGACGTTAATCATTTCTGGCATACGGTTGAGGGAATTATCAATTCATTCCTGTTTACCCTGATTGGTCTAGAATTGTTTATTCTGGACTTGAGTACCAGTCTGGTTCTGGGCGGAATGGTGGCTTTTGTGATTCTACATCTGGCCCGTTTTGCAGCCAACTATCTGGCCTTTGCCATGTTCCCAAAAGTCAGCAAGAAAAGCTATAACGGCAGTTTGACCATCCTGTCTTGGGGCGGAGTACGGGGCGGGATTTCTTTGGCCTTAATTCTGGCGGTCGCCAATGTTCCTCAGCTGGAAGCCTATAGCAGTATTCTGGTGGGCTATACCTTTATTGTAGTGCTATTGTCCGGTGTGGTATGTGGCTTGGGCCTGCCTGCGGTGATGAATGCGTTTTATTATAATCCCAATGAAGAGACGCAGGGCTTTAAAGGCTAGTATCAACGCATGTGTCATAAAATGAATCGTAAGGGTTTTCGCTATATTGTTGGAGAAGATGCCAAAGGAAATGAGACTATTACTATCTTTCAGCCAGAAATTCTGATTGATCAGAAAGATGCAGATGGCGTTGCCACGGTGCATCATCCAGATAAAGTTCAGGAAGTAAAAAGACTGGAAAATCCGGATAATTTCTAAAGATAAAACTTAGAAGATCAAGAGACTGTTAGATTGGTTTTTATAGTGAGATGAGAGCTTGAATCAGCGTATTTCATCAGGCTTAATCACTCTCCTATAGCTTTTTTACTGGGGGTGGATTGTGATTTTTGATTTAAATAAGCTATTAATGAGATGAAAATGACCCAGACAAGTTCAGCCAGTCAGGAAATGGCAGAAATGATTTTGGCTGTAGTCAATCAGATTCCGTATGCCAAAGTCGCCACCTACGGACAGATTGCTAGACTGGCAGGTTTACCCAAACATGCGCGATTGGTCGGATGGGTATTAAGTCATCTAGATTCGGACACTGATATTCCTTGGTATCGGGTGATCAATGCCCAGGCGAAAATCAGTGTGAAGCAACTGGACGAACATGGCCAGAATATCCAGCAGCAAAAACTCATGCAGGAAGGAATTTTTCTTAAAGGTGATCGCTTGGATTTAAAACGCTATCAATGGGATGGTCTGGTCAAGATATAAAAAAAATCCCCACTTGGTGAAAAGTGGGGATTTTAAACATAACTTAGTTGCGAATCACCATTACTGGGATATCCGCTTGGCCGAGAATGCTTTGCGCTACGCTGCCAAGGAACAGCTTTTTGAAGCCCGTGCGACCATGGGAACCAATCACGATCAGGTCAGAATTTAAATCTTTAGCTGCTTTGACAATCTCGCTATAAATTACCTGACCCTCAAGGAGCTGTGTATCCACTTCAACACCGGCACCAGAGAATTTTGCTTTGGCTTCATCCAGCGTTTTGAGGATGGAAGTACGGGCACGTTCAATCAGGTCATTGGTTTGTGCCGCAGAGATATATTCCGCAGCGATATAAGGGTCCAGTGCCAGCACTTGAACCACTGTGACTTTACTGTTAAATGCTTTGGCAATTTCTACAGCTTTATCCACTGCAGCATACGATGTTTCTGAACCGTCAACAGGTACTAAAATATGTTCAAAAGGCATTAGAATTCTCCTGAGGGGAATTTAGAGTTATAAAATTATGACGCGTTAAACCGGGTACGAATAGTTGTTTATACTTTGATCATAGCCTGTATTGTATAAAAATAAAACCAAGTAAATACATAGGTATAATATCTAATAGATTAAAAAATGAAGCACCTGTTTAGAGCTATTTAATTGGGTGATTTATTTAGCCTAAGTTAATAATTTATATGTAATTAATGTGATAGCCTAAGACAGTGATTAATCACATCGAATAGAGGTCGGGTCTAATTTTATTTGCGGTGACAGCTGTTCATAGCGATTTAAAATTGTTTGAGTTTCACCTGCATAAATTTTTTGCTGTAGCTGCCGGATTTTATGTTCTGTCACATGTAAACGCGCACAATGTAATGCAATCTGATTTTCCCGGGTTACCGCCAGTCGTTGGCTCTGATCATATTCCGGATAGCGCCCGATTTTCTGCTGTGCTCTGCTGAGTTGTGCCAAGGACCGTTTTTGCTGCATGCTCATCAGTTGCTGCTGATTAATCCACTGTGCCACATCACGTCTGACGCCATTATAATCTATGAAAATAGGTGAGATGATCTGGCAGGCACTCAGGCTTGAAAGACCAATGAGTAAAATAAATATTTTGATTTTATACATCTAAAGAATCCTCAAAGAATTAAATGGTGCTATGAATGCGTGAATTACATACTAAAAAACCTTTTTTGTTTAAAATTTAAAAGTTTATTTCGTATTTGCATAAAGACTGAACATTTGTTTTTTAAAATGCTTGACGATAGAAGCTGAAATTACGATAATGCGCACACAGTTTACGGCTATGTAGCTCAGTTGGTTAGAGCACCGCACTCATAATGCGGGGGTCACAAGTTCAAGTCTCGTCATAGCCACCATTTTAAAAGACCAAGCTCTCAGCTTGGTCTCTTTTTTTGTCTTTTAAAAAGCACTGCAAACCACAAAAAAATATTTGAAGCATCCACTAATTTTTAGTTTCCACAAAACATTATTTTTCCTTCTTGATGTTGGGGCTATTCTTCATTTTACTGCCGCATAAAAAAATCGCCCAAGCATTCCTTGGGCGATTCTGATTTACATCATTGAGAGCAGAATTTAGCTACCTGCTTTCCAGCCATTCACAATTGGATAACGACGCTCACGGCCATAAGAGCGTGAGCTGATACGTGGTCCAATGGCACCTTGGCGGCGCTTGTACTCATTGATATCAACCAGACGAATCACTTTTTTCACGACTTCAGCATCAAAGCCTTTGGCAATGATATCGTCTTGACTCATATCTTCTTCAATATAAGAGTACAAGATCGCATCTAGAATGTCATAGGCAGGTAAAGAGTCTTGATCGACCTGATCTGGACGCAGTTCTGCTGAAGGTGGACGGGTAATCACACGTTCCGGAATCACTGGAGTTTCTGAAATGCTGTTACGATATTTAGCCAGTTCAAACACAATGGTTTTATACACATCTTTCAGAACTGCATAACCACCGACCATATCGCCATACAGGGTGCAATAACCGACAGCTAGTTCAGACTTATTACCGGTTGCCAGCACCAGATTACCGAATTTGTTAGATAGGGCCATCAATAAGGTGCCCCGTGAACGTGCTTGCAGGTTTTCCTCGGTAGCATCGACTGGAGCGTTGCCAAAGAACGGGAATAGCACCTGCATAAAGCCGCTTACCACTGGATTGATTTCGGCAATACCGAAAGTCACGCCCATATTTTTGGCTTGAGCCGCTGCATCTTCCACACTGATTTGTGCGGTATAGGTATAAGGCATCATCACAGCTTGAACTTTGTATGCGCCAAGCGCATCTACAGCAATCGCTAGGGTCAGGGCAGAGTCAATGCCGCCAGACAGTCCCAGAATCACACCTGGGAAGCCAGAACGCTGTACATAATCACGTGTAGCCATGACCAGGCTTTGATAAATCTCAGCCATGGTGTCTAAAGCAGGTGCAATTGCACCTTTGCTGAATTGCAGTTGTTCAGCATTAAATTCTGCAATTGCCAGATTTTCCTGGAAAGCTGGTGCCTGTAAAGCCACCTCGCCAGATTTGTTGAGCACAAAACTGGTACCGTCAAAGATCAGATCATCTTGGCCACCGACCTGGTTACAGTACACCAGATTGATATTTAGCTGTTTGACCAAGGCCGCCATGGTTTCAATGCGATGTTGTGGTTTACCCACTTCATATGGCGATGCATTCAGTACCAAAGCTGTGTCGATATTCAATTTTGCCAGTTGCTGAACAGTGGCTAAAGACCAGACATCTTCACAGATCAGTACGCCAAATTTATGTCCAAGATACTCAAAAACCAGATGCTGATGACCTTCGCCAAAATAACGCTTTTCATCAAATACGCCATAGTTTGGCAACACTTGCTTGTTATAAACACCCAGTACTTCGCCATCTTTCATGACAGCAGCCGAGTTATAACGCTGACCATCTTCAGTTTGATTAACAAAACCAAAGACCATGACAATATCTTTTACTTCAGTCAGTTTTTCAAAAGCCGCTTTGGTGCGTTTCACCAGGCTCGGGCGAATTAATAAGTCTTCTGCAGGGTAGCCCAGCGTTGAAAGTTCAGGAAAGATAATCAGATCCGCTTTATCTTTTTTAGCCTGATTCGCCAGATCAATCATTTTTTGCGTATTTGCATCCAGATTGCCCACATGTGGAGAGAATTGAGCAATCGCAATTTTAAAACTTTTCATTCCAAGTAAATCCTATTCCTATAGGTTGATACACTAAATTACTGATTTTTATAATTCTAATTATTCAGTTGAGTGCACTTCGATATTCATAAAATGCCAAATGGCTTAAATAAAAAAACTTTTTATCGCATGATCATTGAATCTTAATGTGCGATGCAAAATAATCATACCGGCCTATTTTATCGAAATTTTATCGATAAGCTAGAGTTGATTTAGCAGAACAGGCATTGAGTGAAAAAAGTTATTATATAAAATTAGAAAATATGCTGATTTTTTATGCATCTAGGCTTATGTAGATTTAAAGACTGAAATCTAAATTTTGGCTTTTAAAATATGCCTTAGCTATATTGTTTGGAATTAAACTGATTAAATATCATCTGTTTATTTTTGGATTTAAAATAATATTCGGAATTTTTTTTAGAAAAATATCCCGGGCAATATCGCCTTGTTGTTCAATATTGTAGGTTGAAAATGATTTGTTGGGATTAAATTGATATTTGTACGGATTATATTTTCCCAAGCTGAGAAAATAAGCACTTTGTAAAAATGCCCCTTTTAAAAGCACATTGATGCGGCATTGGTGTTGATAAATATGCGCCATCTCATGAATAAAGAGCGCTTGATAAGATAAACTCTCGCGTGAATAATCTTCCCGATAATTTAAATTGCGTACATGTATGTAGCCACTGGGCGCCATAATGACATGTTTGGATTGCCAGGGCAGGTAGGGGTGATTCATGATTTTAACGCGGGAATAATCGATCAGGTTGCCAAATACTCGTTGGGAAATTTTGATTTCACCAGACGTTAAACTGCGGCACTTAAACTGTTCAAAACGAACCAGTCTCAAAATAAAGGGCAGAAAATACAACAGCATTCAATATACGTCCTGTTTTTAGGTGACTTAATCCGTGAATATAATTTTCATATATTCATTTTAAAACGTTTCAGATCAACTTTTTGTAGGCTTTTGTCAGTGCTAAAAAAACCACCCGGGTGGGTGGTTTTCTTGAGTCTTTCGACGCGGTTCGAATTAACGAACGATATCGCGTTGAACTTCGCCAGTGTAAAGTTGACGAGGACGACCGATCTTGTAAGGACCGCTGTGCATTTCTAACCAGTGGCTGATCCAGCCAACAGTACGTGCAAGCGCGAAGATCACAGTAAACATTTCAGTCGGGATACCAATCGCTTTAAGGATGATACCTGAGTAGAAGTCTACGTTCGGGTAAAGGTTACGCTTGATGAAGTATTCGTCAGAAAGCGCGATACGTTCAAGTTCCATAGCCAATGCAAGCTGTGGATCATTGATGCCAAGTGCACCAAGAACTTCGTCACAAGTTTCTTTCATTACTTTCGCGCGTGGATCGAAGTTTTTGTAAACTCGGTGACCAAAGCCCATCAGTTTAACTTCTTTAGTCTTCACTTTTTCCATGAAGCCAGCAACGTTTTCTACAGTGCCGATTTCGTCAAGCATCTTAAGAACAGCTTCGTTCGCGCCGCCATGAGCAGGACCCCAAAGTGCAGAGATACCAGCAGCGATACATGCATACGGGTTAGCACCAGTAGAACCAGCTAAACGTACGGTAGACGTAGAAGCATTTTGTTCGTGGTCAGCATGAAGCGTGAAGATACGGTCCATTGCTTTTGCAAGAATCGGATCAACTTTGTAATCACGGTCTGCAGGCGTAGCAAACATCATGTGCAGGAAGTTTTCTGCATAACCAAGGTCGTTACGTGGGTAAACGAATGGTTGGCCGATGGTGTACTTGTAGCTCCAAGCCGCCAGCGTAGGAATCTTCGCGATTAAACGAATCGCAGTGATTTCACGGTGGTTCACATCTTCGATGTCAAGGTTGTTGTGATAGAACGCAGACAACGCACCCACCACACCGACCATGATCGCCATAGGATGCGCATCACGACGGAAACCATTGTAGAAACGGCTAACTTGATCGTGAACCATCGTGTGGTTACGTACTTTAGCGTCAAATTCTTCTTTTTGCTCAGCAGTTGGAAGTTCGCCATTTAACAATAAATAGCAAGTTTCCAGGTAATCAGCTTTAGTCGCCAATTGATCGATTGGGTAGCCACGGTGTAAAAGTACACCTTTGTTACCATCGATGAACGTGATTTTAGACTCGCACGCAGCTGTCGCCATAAAACCAGGATCAAAAGTAAAGTGACCTGCAGCCAACACATCTTTAACGTCGATTACATCTGGGCCCAATGTGCCGCTGTAAATTGGTAGTTCAATTTCTTTGCCATCAAGCTGTAAAACGGCTTTCTTGCCAGTTGCTTCAGACATTCAATAGATCTCCTGTCCTGGTGAATGTATATCCGCTTTGTCTATCAATCTTTTAATGCACAAAACGGACGGATCAAAAATTTGCTATAAGATTAGTGAGTACTGAAATTTTGTCAATTATACTTATGGATGAAAAATGACGGCCGCACAGCAGTTTAGTCACATTCGCTCAGTATAAAAAGTTCAGTAAAATCACAGCATCAAACCTCTATAATAAGTCAAATTGATGCAGAGGTGCAGAAAAAAATAGACTGCTTGGGGCATTTGTAAGCGTTTTTTCGTAGCAAGAAATGCGAGCGAAAATAGTGAGAGATTAAGGTGAATATGCTTAAAACTATATAAATCTCATAACTTACATCGTTTTTACCAAGCTGAATTTCACAGGTAGAATTATAAATAAAAGCAATTAATTGAATTTTGAATCCGGTTCAATTGATTAAAAAGTAGCTTAATAAATGGCCAACTTTGCAGCAAAGGTAGGCAGTATAAAAATAAATGAATGATTTTTTGAATCTAAATGCTTCAAATCGATTGAAAAAGCCATCGTGTGGTGCACTAAGTCGCTATTTAACATCAGGTTATCTGAATCAGCGAGCTGCTGCTTGATTGGGGTAATTGGTCTGTTAAATATAGACACTTGATTTAAATCTGAATTAAACAGAGATTTAAATAATATTTGTGATGGAACTGTGCATCTTTAGTCTAAAACTCAAACATGATCCTGTAGGCTGAAAACCGAGTAAATTAATCATCTTAATTATTTAAAAACAATAATATAGATAGGAATTGAGAGGGCAGAATAATATATAAAGCACGACTTATTGTTGTTAATGATTCTTATTTAATGGTTTTTTAGCCAAAAAGCCAAATTCAGCCGTTTGTATTTTAATAGTTCACGTTTTATAATTCAGTGTCGTTTTGATTTTAGGCATGTATTTGCCTGAGAATGCCAGCTTTCCTTCGAATTAATTCCAACAAACTCCGGATGGAGTTTTTACTTACAGGATGCCCGCTGTGAAAAGCAACAGACCTGTCAATTTGTCCATGGGTCAAGTTTTAGAAGTAAACTTAAAATCACCCGTGGCTATTGCATCAATTCTACACCGTCTTTCAGGTGTTATCGTATTCTTACTCGTACCGGTCCTTCTATGGATTTTAGACAAGTCATTGTCTTCGCCTGAAGGTTTTGCGCAAGTTCAAGAAATCTTTAACGGTTTCATTGTTCGCTTTATTGTATGGGTATTTGTCGCCGGCATGATTTTTCACTTTATTGCGGGTGTTAAGCATTTACTTGCTGACATTGGCGTTGCTGAAGAACTAGAAAGTGGCCGTGTTGCATCTACTATCGCATTAATCTTGTCTGCAATCGGTATTGTTGCAGCATTTGTATGGATCGTACTCTAATGAAAAGCGCTACTGGTTTAACAGGTTCAGGTTCTCGCGATTGGTTTCTCCAACGTGTCAGTGCTGTAGTTCTAGCTGTTTATACCGTTGTTGTACTGGGTTGGATTCTACTGAATGGTGGTTTCAACTTTGAACAGTGGTACGGCTTTATGATGACAGTTCCAATGAAGATCATGTCTTTGTTGGCGGTCTTATCTCTTGTTGCACACGCATGGATCGGCATGTGGCAGGTATTCACGGATTATGTGACTACTCGTCAAATGGGTCCTTCAGCTTCAGGTTTACGCCTTGTACTGACTTCAGCAGTGATCATTGCTGTACTTGCATATGCAATCTGGGCGATCCAGATTTTTTGGGCGAATTGATAGGAAACAATCATGGGCGCTATAAACCCTAAAGAAGATTACACAAATATTCCGCACGAAACTTTCGATGCTGTCATCGTTGGTGGTGGTGGTTCAGGTATGCGTGCGTCTTACCAACTTGCTCAAGCTGGTTTGAAAGTTGCGGTTCTGACTAAAGTATTCCCAACTCGTTCGCACACTGTTGCAGCGCAGGGTGGTATTGGTGCATCTCTTGGTAACATGCAAGAAGATAACTGGCACTACCACTTCTACGACACTGTAAAAGGTTCGGACTGGTTAGGTGACCAAGACGCAATCGAGTTCATGACTCGTGAAGCGCCTCAAGTGGTTTATGAGCTTGAACACCTAGGTATGCCATTCGACCGTAACGCTGATGGTACAATTTACCAACGTCCATTCGGTGGTCACTCAGCAAACTACGGTGAAAAAGCTGTGCCACGTGCATGTGCTGCTGCCGACCGTACTGGTCACGCACTTCTTCACACACTTTATCAAAGCAACGTGAAAATGGGTACTCAATTCTTCGTAGAATGGATTGCACTTGACCTGATCCGTAATGAAGCAGGCGACGTACTTGGTGTAACAGCAATTGACCAGGAAACAGGTAAAATTGCAGTATTCCAGGCGAAAGCGACATTGTTTGCTACTGGTGGTGCTGGTCGTGTTTACCGTGCATCTACAAATGCTTATATCAACACTGGTGACGGTCTTGGTATGGCTGCTCGTGCAGGTATTCCATTACAAGATATGGAATTCTGGCAATTCCACCCAACGGGTGTTGCGGGCGCAGGCGTATTGTTGACTGAAGGTTGTCGTGGTGAAGGTGCAATCCTTCGTAACAAAGACGGCGAACCGTTCATGGAACGTTATGCACCAACTTTGAAAGACTTGGCGCCACGTGACTTCGTATCACGTTCTATGGACCAAGAGATCAAAGAAGGTCGTGGTTGTGGTCCTAAAGGCGATTACATCCTGCTTGATATGACGCACTTGGGTGCTGACACGATCATGAAACGTCTTCCATCTGTATTCGAGATTGGTAAGAAATTCGCGAACGTTGACATCACTAAAGAGCCAATTCCTGTAGTACCAACAATTCATTACCAAATGGGTGGTATTCCAACGAATATTCATGGTCAAGTGGTTGTTCCTGAGTCTCCTGAAACTGAAGCGCTTGTTGCTAACTACAACAAAGACACTGACGTTTACTCTACAAATGCCGAAGGTCGTGATTTTGCTAAGCCAGTAAAAGGCTTCTATGCAATCGGTGAATGTTCATGTGTATCTGTACACGGTGCGAACCGTCTAGGTACGAACTCATTGCTTGACTTGGTTGTATTTGGTAAGGCTGCTGGTCAACATATCATTGAATATGTTACTAAACAGCACGATGGCGAATATGAGCCACTTCCAACAACTGTGCTTCAAGAAACTGTTGAACGTATTCGTAAACTTGACGAATCGACTACAGGTGAGAATGCGCAAGACGTTGCTGATGCAATCCGTGACATCGTTCAAGACCACGCTGGTGTATTCCGTACATCTGCGCTTCTAGACGAAGGTGTGAAGCAGATTCTTGCAATTGAACCGCGCGTACGCAATATTCACTTGAAAGACAAATCTAAAGTATTCAACACTGCACGTATTGAAGCACTTGAAGTTGAAAACTTGTATGAAGTTGCGAAAGCAACGCTTATTTCAGCTGCTGCTCGTAAAGAATGCCGTGGTGCACATACGGTTGTGGACTTTGAGGAGTCTCCAGACCATGCTGAATACCCATATGGTCGTCGTGATGATGAGTGGATGAAGCACACTTTATGGTTCTCTGCGGACAACCGTTTAGAGTACAAGCCAGTTCGTTACCGTCCATTGTCGGTTGACGCGATTCCACCTAAACCACGTACATTCTAATCAGGAGAATTCAGATGAGTAGAGGTACTCGTACATTTCATATCTACCGCTACGATCCTGACAAGGATAAAGCACCGTACATGCAAACTTTCAAACTTGAGCTGACTGACAAGCACCGTATGTTGCTTGATGCACTTCTTGCATTGAAAGTACAGGACGAAACTTTAACGTTCCGTCGTTCATGTCGTGAAGGTATTTGTGGTTCTGATGGCGTAAACATCAATGGTAAAAACGGTTTGGCGTGTCTTTGGAACCTGAACGACTTACCAAATGAAATTACTGTTCGTCCATTGCCTGGTCTTCCTGTAGTGAAAGACCTAGTGGTTGACATGAACCAGTTCTATGATCAGTACAACAAGATCCATCCATTCTTGATCAACAACCAGCCTGCGCCTCCTAAGGAACGTTTACAGTCTCCTGAAGAGCGTGAGCATCTTGATGGTCTATATGAATGTATTCTATGTGCATGCTGTTCAACTTCATGCCCGTCATTCTGGTGGAACCCGGACAAGTTCTTGGGTCCTTCAGCATTGTTGAACGCTTACCGCTTCATTATTGACTCGCGTGATACGGGAACACAAGAGCGTTTGGCTCGTCTAGACGACCCGTTCTCATTGTTCCGTTGTAAAGGCATTATGAACTGTGTATCTGTATGTCCTAAAGGCTTGAACCCAACTAAAGCAATCGGTCACATCCGTAATATGCTTTTAGATATGGCAGGCTAATAGGCTGCTCTTCGCAGTTTAGAAAAAAGCACACCTTCAGGTGTGCTTTTTTTATGCAAACTATTGGAAAAATTAAAAAATCATAGGATAAAAATAAAGATAATATACTTAAAATGTATAAAGTTGAGTGAAACAGTCAGGAAAAGGGTAATGGCTTTGAGCGCCATATAAGAAGAACATGTGATTATTTTGGGTATTTATGATTTTTAGATGTAAAACTGACCTGAAAAATAGCAAGAACGATGTTATTATATAAGGGAAATTTAAGGAGGGAGTGGATTGAAAGGTTTGCTCTCTTTTTATTTATCGGAAATGCTTAGGACTTAAGTCTACATTGAATCTATTTTTGAGATAAAGCACCATATATTAGAGTAAAATATCTGAACTGTATTTAGCCAATTTATGGAAGGTATGTGTCAAAAAAATCAATTGAAAAGTTGAGAACATGTTAGCATTTAGCCCATGACTATGTTTAAAAAATGCCACGTCAGGTACATTTTTTAAACACTGCATAATCAGGGACTGGTATATAAAAGGTAGACCTGAGTCGCTTTAGAAAAAATCTTTGTTAATGCTTGCTTTTTTCTAAGTCGATTTGCAAAAAATTGCCCGGTTTCGATCGGGTATTCAATGAGTGATGATGCCGCTGAGGGGCGTTATTGTTCATTAAACATATCAAGATTTTCTTGGTGTGGTGATAACGCCTCATGGCTTATGCCTTATGGGGGACTAGTATCATATTACCAATTTGATGCTAATAATCCTGGGTTTTGCTTAAAAAGCATCCTGAAAATGTTTTTGCAATAGGAAATGGGTCCACAAATGCAAGAAGTTGCTGACGCTCTGCGTCTTGACACTGAACTTTCCGCTGATAGTGCAGCGTATATTGAAGAACTTTATGAGCAGTATCTGACTGCTCCAGACTCAGTGGGTGCTGACTGGAGAGCGTACTTCGATAAATTCCCAAAAGGTGATCAACCACACAGTAATGTACGTGAGCAATTCCTACTTTTAGGTCGCAATTCAAGCCGTATTCAGCCTATTGTTCAGTCGACAGTCAGCTCAGAGCATGAACGTCGTCAAATTGGCGTGCTACAGCTGATTGCAGCGTACCGTAACCGTGGCCACCAGAAAGCAAAACTGGATCCATTAGGTTTGGCGAAGCGTGAAGTTGTGCCTGATCTAGATCTTGCTGCGCATGGTTTGACTCAGTCAGACCTAGATACAGTATTCAATACTGGCAACCTGGCGATCGGTAAAGAAGAAGCGACTTTGGCTGAAATGGTTCAGTCAATGGAAGCCACTTACTGTGGTTCAATCGGTGCTGAATACATGCACATCGTGGACACCAAAGAAAAACGTTGGATTCAACAACGTCTAGAAAGTGCACGCGGTCAATATGGCTTCAATGCTGATCAAAAGAAACATGTCCTTGAGCGTTTAACTGCGGCTGAAGGCCTAGAAAAATATCTTGGTAATAAATTCGTTGGTGCCAAACGTTTCGGCGTTGAAGGTGGTGAAGCATTCATCCCGATGGTCAACGAAATTATTCAGCGTGCAGGTTCTGTAGGCTGTAAAGAAGTTGTGATCGGTATGCCTCACCGCGGCCGTTTAAACCTTCTTGTTAACATCATGGGTAAGAACCCGGCTGACCTGTTTGGTGAGTTCGAAGGTAAGTCTATTCACAAGAAAGGTTCTGGTGACGTTAAGTATCACCAAGGCTTCTCTTCAAACGTGATGACTCCAGGTGGCGAAGTTCACTTGGCATTGGCGTTTAACCCGTCACACCTTGAAATCGTTGGCCCTGTGGTTGAAGGTTCAGTACGTGCACGTCAAGTACGTCGTAAAGACATTGGCGGCGATGACGTATTGCCACTAATCGTACACGGTGATGCTGCATTTGCAGGTCAGGGCGTCAACCAGGAAACTTTCCAGATGTCACAAACTCGCGGTTATACCGTGGGTGGTACAGTGCACATTGTGATTAACAACCAGGTTGGTTTCACGACGTCTGATCCACGTGACGCGCGTTCTACAGAATACTGTACTGACATCGCTAAAATGATTCAGGCACCGATCTTCCATGTCAATGGTGATGATCCTGAAGCGGTGGTGTTCATTTCACAATTGGCACATGACTTCCGTCATACTTTCCGCAAAGACGTTGTGATTGACATGTTCTGCTACCGTCGTCGTGGTCATAACGAAGCGGATGAGCCAGCTGCAACTCAACCAATGATGTATCAAGTGATTAACAAGAAAGCGACCACGCGTACGCTTTATGCGGATCAGCTGGTACAGCAGGGTGTTCTTGATCGCGCAAGTGCAGATCAAATGGTTGAAAATTATCGTGCAGACCTGGAAGCGGGTAATCATGTTGCCAATGCACTGGTACTTGAACCAAACAAAAAAATGTTTGTGGACTGGACGCCTTACCTAGGTCATGAGTACACAGACGAATGGGATACAACTTTCCCAATCGAACGTCTAAAAGAGCTTGGCAAGAAAATGCGTGAGCTTCCTGAAGGCTTCGTGATGCAGCGTCAAGTTGCAAAAGTAATTGATGATCGTCTGAAAATGCAAACGGGCGAGATGCCATTGAACTGGGGTGCTGCTGAAACTCTGGCGTATGCAACTGTACTAGATGATGGTTACTTGCTTCGTTTAACTGGTGAAGACGTAGGTCGTGGTACTTTCTCACACCGTCATGCAAAACTGCATAATCAGGTAGATGGTTCAACTTATCTTCCACTGTGTAACCTGAAAGAAAACCAGCCGCGTACTGCAATCTATGACTCTTTGTTGTCAGAAATGGCTGTATTGGCATTTGAATATGGTTATGCGACGACTCTTCCTAAGAGTTTGATCATCTGGGAAGCACAATTCGGTGACTTCGCAAACTGTGCACAGGTTGTCATTGACCAGTTCATCTCATCTGGTGAAACCAAATGGGAGCGTGTATGTGGCTTAACTATGCTTCTTCCACACGGTTTTGAAGGTCAAGGTCCAGAACATTCATCTGCACGTTTGGAACGTTTCTTGCAGCTATGTGCTGAAGACAACATGCAAGTCATCACACCGACTACGCCTGCGCAGATTTTCCACGCATTACGTCGTCAAGCGATTCGTCCAATCCGTAAGCCATTGATTGTTACTTCGCCGAAATCTTTACTTCGTCACAAGCTTGCTGTATCTAGCCTTGAAGAGCTTGCAAACGGTACATTCCAAACCGTGATTGATGAAGTAGACAACATCAACAAGTCAGATGTAACCCGTCTGGTTCTGTGTGGTGGTAAGGTGTATTACGACCTAGTTGAAAAACGTCGTGAAAAAGAATTGAACAACACTGCAATTGTACGTATTGAACAATTATATCCATACCCAGAAAAACGCCTGGCAGAAGTGCTTGCGCAATATCCAAACGTTAAAGAACTTGTTTGGGCGCAAGAAGAACCGAAGAACCAAGGCGCTTGGTTGTTCATCGCACCGCGTCTATATGACGACGTGATGAAAGCGGGTAAACAAGTACGTATTAGCTATGCAGGCCGTGAAGCTTCTGCTGCACCGGCATGTGGTTCACCATATTTGCATGCAAAACAACAAGCTCAGCTCATCAACGACGCGCTTGCGATCGACGCTGAATAATCCAGGAGATTCTAAGTAATGGCAACCGAAATTAAAGCACCGGTATTCCCAGAGTCAGTTGCGGACGGTACGATCGCAACTTGGCACAAACAACCAGGTGAAGCAGTGTCACGTGATGAAGTGATCTGCGATATTGAGACTGATAAAGTTGTTTTAGAAGTTGTTGCTCCTGCAGACGGTACACTTGCATCTATTATTAAAGGTGAAGGCGATACTGTTCTTTCAGCTGAAGTCATTGCACAGTTTGAAGAAGGTGCTGTTTCTGGCGCTACGCAAACTCAAGCAGTGCAGTCTGAAGAGAAAGTTGAACAAGCTGCTGCGCAAACTGAAGCGGGTAATGCACCGATCGTTGAACGTCAACAAGTACAGGATCAGGCTCCAGCAGTGCGTAAAGCATTGACTGAATCTGGTGTTGCAGCTGCTGACGTTGCAGGTACAGGCCGTGGCGGTCGCATCACGAAAGAAGATGTGGCAAATCATCAAGCGAAACCGGCAGCACCTGCAGCGCAACCATTAAGCGTTGCAGTGGGCGAGCGTATCGAAAAACGTGTTCCTATGACTCGCCTTCGTAAGCGTGTTGCTGAACGTTTACTTGCAGCGACTCAAGAAACTGCAATGTTGACCACGTTCAACGAAGTGAACATGAAACCAATCATGGAAATGCGTGCTCAATACAAAGATGCATTCGAGAAGCGTCATGGTGCGCGTCTTGGCTTCATGTCATTCTTCGTTAAAGCAGCAACTGAAGCACTTAAACGCTATCCAGCGGTAAATGCTTCAATTGATGGCGATGACATCGTGTATCACGGTTACTACGACATCGGTGTTGCAGTTTCATCTGAGCGTGGTCTAGTGGTTCCTGTTCTTCGTGATACAGACCGCATGAACTATGCTGAAGTTGAAAACGGCATCCGTGCATATGCCGGCAAGGCACGTGACGGTAAACTGGGTATCGAAGATATGACTGGCGGTACATTCACTATTACTAATGGTGGTACTTTCGGTTCATTGCTTTCTACACCAATTCTAAATACACCACAAACTGCGATTCTGGGTATGCATAAAATCCAGGAACGTCCGATGGCGGTGAATGGTCAAGTAGAAATCTTGCCAATGATGTACCTTGCACTGTCTTATGACCACCGTTTAATCGATGGTAAAGAAGCAGTCGGTTTCCTTGTAACAATCAAAGAATTGTTAGAAGAGCCAGCGCGTCTGATCCTTGATCTGTAATTTATTCATTAAAAATCTCCCCTAACCCCTCTTTAAAAAGAGGGGAAGATCCCCCTTTGGAAAAGGGGGATTAATAAGGGGGATTAGTTGGAGATAAACATGTCTCAATTCGATTTAGTCGTAATTGGTGGTGGCCCGGGCGGCTACGAAGCAGCAATTCGTGCAGCTCAACTTGGTTTTAAAGTTGCGTGTATCGAAAAACGTATTCATAAAGGTAAACCCTCTTTAGGTGGTACTTGCTTAAACGTCGGTTGTATTCCGTCTAAAGCTTTACTTGATTCTTCACATCGTTATGAAGATACAGTTCAACATCTAGATGACCATGGTATTACGACTGGTGAAGTTAAATTCGATCTTTCTAAAATGCTGGCTCGTAAAGACAAAGTTGTAGATCAATTGACTGGCGGTATCGATCAGTTACTTAAAGGTAATGGCATCGAGTGGTTAAAAGGTACGGGTAAACTGCTTGCAGGTAAAAAAGTAGAATTTGTTTCTCACGAAGGTGAAACTCAAGTTTTAGAGCCTAAATATGTGATTCTTGCGACGGGTTCTGTACCAGTAAATATTCCAGTGGCTCCTGTAGATCAAGACTTAATTGTTGATTCTACTGGCGCGCTTGAATTCCCAGAAGTACCTAAGCGTTTAGGTGTAATTGGTGCGGGCGTGATCGGTCTTGAGCTTGGTTCTGTATGGCGTCGTTTGGGTGCTGAAGTTGTTGTATTTGAAGCAATGGATGCATTCTTACCAATGGCTGATAAAGCATTGGCAAAAGACTTCCAAAAACTGTTGACTAAGCAAGGTATGGATATCCGTATCGGTGCAAAAGTTGCAGGTACTGAAATCAATGGTCGTGAAGTAACGGTTAAATATAACCAAGCTGGTGAAGACAAAACTGAAACTTTCGATAAATTGATCGTTTGTGTCGGTCGTCGCGCATATGCTGAAGGTTTATTGGCTGATGATTCAGGCATTAAATTGACTGAACGCGGTTTGGTTGAAGTCAACGATTGGTGTGCAACTTCAGTTGAAGGCGTATACGCAATTGGTGACTTGGTACGTGGTCCAATGCTTGCGCATAAAGCAATGGAAGAAGGCGTAATGGCGGTTGAGCGTATTCACGGTCATGCTGCACAAGTGAATTATGACACCATTATTTCTGTAATTTACACACATCCGGAAGCGGCGTGGGTAGGTTTAACAGAACAGCAAGCGACTGAAAAAGGTCACGAAGTTAAAACGGGTCAATTCGGTTTTGCTGTGAACGGTCGTGCTTTAGCTGCGGGTGAAGGTGCCGGTTTCGTGAAGTTTGTTGCTGATGCAAAAACTGACCGTCTACTCGGTATGCACGTAATCGGGCCTGCTGCGTCTGATATCGTTCACCAAGGTATGATCGCACTTGAGTTCGTATCTTCAGTTGAAGATCTACAGTTGATGACTTTCGGTCACCCGACATTCTCTGAAGTGGTACATGAAGCTGCACTTGCAGTTGATGGTCGTGCGATTCACGCGATCCAACGTAAGCGTAAGTAATTCGAAAAAAGAGCGACTTAGGTCGCTCTTTTTACATTTCATGGTTGTTTTTATTGGAACAATCATCTAAAAATAAAGATAACGATTTTAAGAAATGCTGGTACTGCTTTGACGGATGTCTGGGTGCTAGTGGGTTATAACAAGGCAAAGAAGTAATAAAAGGTTATTCAATGAATTTACATGAGTATCAAGCAAAAGCGCTATTAAAAAAATATGGTATGCCTGTACAGGAAGGAATACTTGCCACCAATGCCGATGAAACGGTGCATGCTTTCGAGCAGTTGGGTGGAAAGTTTGCAGTATTGAAAGCACAGGTGCATGCGGGTGGCCGGGGTAAGGCTGGTGGGGTAAAAGTAGTGAAATCGGCTGCCGAGGCTGCTGAATATGCCAACCAGATTATTGGTTCACGCTTGGTGACTTATCAGACTGATGCCAATGGGCAGCCAGTCAATAGCATTTTAGTCTCTGAGGATGTTTATCCTGTTGAGCGCGAGCTGTACTTGGGCGCTGTGGTGGATCGCTCGACTCGCCGCATCACTTTTATGGCATCGACTGAGGGTGGTGTTGAAATTGAGAAAGTGGCCGAAGAAACCCCTGAAAAAATTATTAAAGTTGAAGTTGATCCTTTAGTCGGTCTAATGCCATTTCAGGCGCGTGAAGTTGCTTTTGCACTTAAACTCAAAGATGGACAAATCAATCAATTTGTTAAAGTCATGACGGCTGCCTATCAGGCATTTGTAGACAATGATTTTGCACTTTTCGAAATCAATCCGCTGTCTGTGCGTGAAAACGGCGACATTCTGTGTGTCGATGCCAAAATCGGAATTGATTCGAATGCACTGTACCGTTTGCCTGAAGTGGCTGCTTTGCGTGATAAGTCTCAAGAAAATGAACGTGAGTTAAAAGCCTCTGAGTTTGATCTAAACTATGTGGCACTTGAGGGTAACATTGGTTGTATGGTCAATGGTGCCGGTCTTGCCATGGCAACCATGGATATTATTAAGCTGTATGGCGGTCAACCAGCCAACTTCCTGGATGTTGGTGGTGGTGCAACCAAAGAGCGCGTGATTGAAGCCTTTAAAATTATCTTGGCAGATAATTCTGTTCAAGGTGTATTAATCAATATTTTTGGTGGAATTGTACGTTGTGACATGATTGCTGAAGCAATTATTGCAGCGGTTCAGGAAGTAAATGTGACCGTTCCCGTAGTTGTTCGCCTCGAAGGCAATAATGCGGAACTGGGCGCAAAATTACTGGATGAATCAGGTTTAAAATTGATTTCTGCACATGGTCTTGCTGATGCTGCAGAAAAAATCGTTGCTGCTGTAAAAGCTTAAGGAGTATCTAACATGAGCGTATTAGTTAATAAAGACACTAAAGTATTGGTACAGGGCTTTACAGGCAAAAACGGTACATTCCATTCTGAACAGGCTTTAGCCTACGGCACTAAAGTCGTGGGTGGTGTAACCCCGGGTAAAGGTGGTCAAACCCATTTAGAATTGCCTGTATTTAATACCATGCGTGAAGCAGTGAAAGAAACAGGTGCAGATGCTTCAGTGATTTATGTTCCGGCACCCTTTGTACTGGACTCTATTGTTGAAGCGGTTGATTCTGGCATTGAGTTAATTGTGGTGATTACTGAAGGTGTACCGACCATCGACATGCTCAAAGCCAAGCGTTATCTGGAAACCAATGGTAATGGCACACGTCTCATCGGACCAAACTGTCCGGGTATTATTACGCCGGGTGAATGTAAAATCGGGATCATGCCGGGACATATTCATCAGCCCGGTAAAATCGGGATTATTTCACGTTCAGGCACACTGACTTATGAGGCTGTGGCGCAAACTACAAAACTCGGTTTAGGTCAGTCGACCTGTATCGGTATTGGTGGTGACCCGATTCCGGGCATGAACCAGATTGACTGCTTGAAACTGTTCCAGGAAGATCCACAAACTGAAGCTATCATTATGATTGGTGAGATTGGCGGTACTGCGGAAGAAGAAGCTGCGGAATATATTCAATCGAATGTGACTAAGCCAGTTGTTGGTTATATTGCGGGTGTGACTGCACCTAAAGGCAAACGTATGGGTCACGCAGGTGCGATTATTTCAGGTGGTAAGGGCACAGCAGAAGAAAAGTTTGCTGCCTTTGAGCGTGCGGGTATGGCGTATACACGTAGTCCAGCCGAACTTGGTTCAACCATGCTGCAAGTATTAAAAGATAAAGGTTTAGTTTGATATTCACATTAGACCTTTAATAAAAAAGCTCCCAGATGGGAGCTTTTTTATATCTCAGTCTATTTTTAAGTTTTGGCTTTAAGGCTCTGAGTCATGCCGTTGATATCACCACCTTGAATACCAAGCTCACTCATCAGACTGTCAATAAGCGGTGCTTGGCTACGATAACGTAGGGCGCTATTCACTACCTGATCTGATAGAGCAACATTACCATTCTCATGATGGGCATCTGCCTGACAGGCACCGGCATGACCGCCATGTAGGCCATTCACCTGGAGAATCTTGATATCATCAATATTCTCCATTGGCTTGACACTTTCTCTGATAATTTCAGGCAAGTATTTCAGCATGGCCAGACGAATCTGCATTTCGACCTGTTCAGGTGACAGGACGTTATTGGCTTCATTGACCGCACGTGTACCTTCAGCATCCACCTGATACTGTTTCTCCATTGCCTGAGCCAGTAGAATTTTCGCATCCGCTTCGCCCTTGGCTTTAAGGCGGACTTTTTCTGCTTCCGCCTCAGCCGCAATCCGCACTGCTTCTGCATCATCTGCTGCCGCTTGTTTGCCAGCTTCAGCGGCAACTGTAATGGCAATTGCATCTTTTTCAGCATGTTCTTTGGCTGCGACCAGCTCAACTGCCTTTTGACGCTCTGCTTGCTGGATTTGACGTACGGTGATGACTTCTTCTTCCGCTTTTACCGCTTGTGCACGCGCCTGATCGGCTTGGGCTTTAGCTTCAGATTCAGCACGTGATTTTTCCGCAATGGCAATGGCGCGGTCCTGTTCAGCGAGTTCAATGGTTTTCTTTTGCTCGACCTGTGCTTTTTGAATCAGCTGAGCCTTTTGAATATTTTCATTTTCGACATCACGGGCGGCCAAAATACGCTTGAGTTCGACTTCTCGTTCAGCGGCAATTTGTGCTTCTTCTGCTTCACGTTTTTTGCCGGCTTCCTGAGCGGCAATTTCAGCCAGCTGTTCAGCACGGCGAATGGCAATTTCACGTTCTTGTTGCAGCTTGGCATATTCTTCTTCACGAATAATTTGCAGGCGCGCCTGTTCAGCTTCCAGATTTTTGGTTTTGATCGCCAGATCGGTATCCTGTTCAATGTGGTTACGCTTGCGGCGACGATCTTCAATGGTTTCAGTGAGCTTGGTCAGACCTTCAGCATCAAATGCATTTTGCGGGTTGAAGTATTTAAATCCGGTCTGATCCAGTCCGGTTAGGGAAACCGTTTCAAGCTCCAGACCATTTTTATGTAAATCTTCCGAAACGACTTGCTGTACTTTTTGTACGAAATCGACTCGTTTTTCATGCAGTTCTTCCATGGCCATTTCTGCAGCCACTGCGCGCAGTGAATCAACGAACTTACCTTCCACCAGATTTTTTAGTTCATTCGGTGACATGGTTTTTTGACCAAGGGTTTGTGCTGCGGTGGCAATTGAATCTGCGGTAGGTTTGACTCGGACATAGAATTCGGCCATGACATCGACTCGCATACGGTCACGGGTAATCAGTGCCTGATCATCAGCACGGCGGACTTCAAGACGTAGGGTATTCATATTTACTGGAATGATTTCATGCAAGACAGGGAGCACGATTGCGCCTCCACCTAAAATCACTTTTTCTCCACCCCAACCGGTACGTACAAAGGAAATTTCCTTGCTTGAACGACGGTATAAACGTGCAATGATGAGACCGAAGGTCACCAGTGCTACAAAAATAATTCCCGCAATAATTAAAATATTATATAAATCAAATGTTAACATTGTTATAAAGTCTCAATTGAGTGCTAGCTAAATAAAATTAAAGTGCAATGGCTTGAAAGCCGTTCTTGGTTTTGTGGGTTAGAACTACATTCTGACCTTGATTTAGAATTTGATTGTTTTCTGGTTCAACCAGAACATAATGAGTCTGGCCATGTTGATCCCGGACTTTGGCTTGTGCGGGAGAATTCACTTTGGCATCTCCCAGAATAATGGTCGCGGTACGTCCGATGAGTTCATCGCTATGAATCGCAGAGGTTTCGTCTTGGGGCAGGAGTTTGCTGGCGGCCATGGCAAGAAAGCGCACCACAGGCATACACAGAAACAGGCAGGCCGGAGAAATCAGCCAGACACTGAAAAGTTGGCTGGTCAGGCGTTCAAATATACCCTGAATCAATAAACCGCTCAAACCATAACTGGTCAGAAAAATAATCAGCCAGATAAATAAAGGCAGACGTCCCAGATATAACCAGTCAAATACTTTGCTGAAAACACCGGGAGACTGATCTGGGCTTATTTCTGGTTGCAGGGGATCTTCAGGTAAAAACTGTTCGAAGATATGCTGAGAGCCGCCGCCGAGCAGCAATAGAATACATTCTAGTGCAGCAAACATCAGCATTAGGCTCAGGCTAATACTAAATACGATATTTGATGGATGCGTAAACAGTTCCCACATTTCTTTATCTCTATAATTATGTTTTCAGGAAAAGTGTCTGAAAGTTTTTATTGATATAACGATAACAGTAATTACTGATTTTGTATGCAAAAAAATAACAAAAAACCTTACAAACAAGGATTGAATATATTGATTATTTAATAATTATTGAACTATTAAAATTAATAATAAACTATAAGAAGCTAACTGGATGTTTGAGCAAGTGATGCCATAGCGGCAATAGGAATTCTGAATAGCATGGCACTCTGTGTGTGCTTGCCTGAGAAAGTATAGAGATACATCGACCTGAGTATCTCCAAATTTTTCTGTTCAAGTTTAAAGTAGGGCAGTCTGAATCCGGACTTTCATATCTAGAGTCTGTTGCAGAATATAGTGTTGCATCCATTTGACCTGTTCGCCCATAGGATTGACCTTGACTGCAGTATTCAGGAAGTCGAGATCAGGCTGCTTGAAAAGCTGTTGTTGCAAGGTTTGCTCCAAAATCTGACTGTTGGTTGTCAAAGGTAATGCCACTAGATAGAACGCTTTAGGATAATTATAAAAGGCATATAATAAGTTAAAGGCTTTTTGATCACCTTTGAGGTTGCCAGCACCAATTTCGTAAGCTGCGTTCTGGTTGCTATAAGTAACGCCGATTAGAAATTCCCAATGACCTTCTTGCAAACGTAGACCAAACTGTAATCCGATTTGATCCGCGGTCAGCTCGTGTTGCAGATAGATATTTAAAGGCTTGCCATCATCACTGAAAGGTTCTTGCAAGACCAAAATATTTTGCTGGTGCTGATAAATATAACCAGCAAGCTGGGCCTGTTCCAGACGGGTTTTTACAGTGGCAAGATCAAAAGCACTATAGGGCATAAGCAAAGTATATATAAAGGGGAGAATTGAGCTTACTCTAGTAATTTTTCAGCTATTTGAGAACCACTACTTTAGATTATTTTCCTAGGATTTTATTGGCTTAGCGACAGGGTAATATATAGCTATACCACACAATATCCTCGCTTGAATTGGGCAAATTATTGATTCATAAAAACTGATATTCATTATTGATGAATTTTTATATGAGCTTTTGATATATCAATATCATAAAACAAGCAATGGATAGGATAAGTAAATCACTATAATGAATATAAATTTTCAAAAGTGTCATAAGTACACGTTTTTCTAAGCTGGTGTTGTCCATGTCGTTAAATGAGGAAAGACTTACTCATCTTAAACAGCTTGAAGCTGAGAGTATTCATATCATCCGCGAAGTTGCTGCCGAGTTTGAAAATCCGGTCATGCTGTATTCGATTGGTAAAGATTCAGCGGTCATGCTGCATCTTGCGCTAAAAGCGTTCTACCCAGCAAAACTTCCATTTCCATTATTACATGTCGATACAGGCTGGAAGTTTAAAGACATGATCACTTTCCGGGACAACATGGCGAAAACCCATGGTTTCGATTTGATCGTGCATCAGAATAAAGAAGGGGTTGAGGCCGGTATTAACCCGTTCGACCATGGTAGCTCTAAATATACCGACATCATGAAAACTCAGGGCTTAAAACAGGCCCTGGATAAATACGGTTTTGATGCTGCTTTTGGTGGCGCGCGCCGTGATGAAGAAAAATCACGTGCCAAGGAACGTGTTTATTCATTCCGTGATTCGAAACATCGTTGGGATCCGAAAAACCAGCGTCCAGAACTTTGGAATCTTTACAACGGTAAAGTGAACAAGGGCGAAAGTATTCGTGTATTCCCATTATCTAACTGGACTGAGCTGGATATCTGGCAATACATCTATTTGGAAAGTATTCCATTAGTACCACTTTATTTGGCTGCAGAACGTCCTGTGGTTGAACGTAGTGGCACACTTATTATGGTTGATGATGAACGTATGCCTTTAAAAGAAGGTGAAGTTCCACAAATGAAATCGGTACGTTTCCGTACTTTGGGTTGTTATCCATTAACAGGTGCTGTGGAATCTACAGCCAATACCTTGCCGGAAATTATTCAGGAAATGTTGCTGGCAACCAGTTCTGAGCGTCAAGGTCGTATGATTGACCATGATGAAGCAGGCTCGATGGAGAAGAAGAAGCAGGAAGGCTACTTCTAATTTAATCTCCCCCCTTGCGCAGCAATGCTGCTCACCTCTTTAAAAAGAGGGGGAACTCCTAAATCAGAACGGAGATAAAGTCCCTCTTTATTAAAGAGGGATTTAGGGAGATTAAAAAAAGATTCAAAACAACCGATTTCTAAAGAATATGTGGAGCTTTGAGCGATGTCTCATCAATCTGATTTAATCAGCCAAGATATCTTGGGCTATCTGAAACAACATGAAAATAAAGACCTGTTGCGTTTTCTGACTTGCGGTAACGTGGACGATGGTAAATCGACGTTAATCGGTCGTCTGCTATACGATTCAAAATTGATTTATGAAGATCAATTACAGGCCGTGACCCGTGACTCGAAAAAAGTCGGTACGACAGGTGATGCACCTGACTTGGCGCTTCTGGTTGATGGTTTACAAGCAGAGCGTGAGCAAGGCATTACCATTGATGTGGCCTATCGTTATTTCTCGACAGAAAAGCGTAAGTTCATCATCGCGGATACGCCGGGACATGAACAGTACACCCGTAACATGGCGACAGGTGCGTCGACGTGTGACCTTGCGATCATTTTGATTGATGCGCGTTATGGCGTGCAAACCCAGACGCGTCGTCATACCTTTATTGCGAGTTTGCTCGGGATCAAGAACATCATTGTTGCAATCAATAAGATGGACTTGGTGGAATTCTCTGAAACGCGTTTCAATGAAATCCAGGCTGAATATGCGGCATTCGTTGCACAATTGGGCGACCGTAAACCAAGCAATATCATCTTTACGCCTATTTCTGCATTGAATGGCGATAACGTGGTGAACAAGTCAGCCAATACGCCATGGTACACTGGTGAAACGCTGATGGGTACACTTGAATCGGTGGAAATTAACCGTAGTTCAGCGAAGCAGGATTTCCGTTTCCCTGTGCAATACGTGAACCGTCCAAACCTCGACTTCCGTGGTTTCTGCGGTACGATCGCACTTGGTGATATCAATGTTGGCGATACCGTAACAGCATTACCTTCTGGTAAATCATCGACTGTCAAAGAAATTGTCACTTTTGATGGCAATCTTGAGCATGCAGTTACAGGTCAGGCAGTGACTTTAACGCTTAACGATGAAATTGATATTTCACGTGGTAACGTGTTAATTCGTGCGGATCAAGCTGTTCCAAATATTTCCCGTTCAGTTCAAGCGACTGTTGTGTGGATGGCAGATCAACCACTTGTACTGGGTAAGCTGTACAACATCAAGATTGGTACGCAAACCGTTCCGGCAAAAGTAACGGCAATTCATTACCGTACCAACGTTAACACATTGGAAAAAGTTCAGGTGGATAAACTTGAGCTAAATGCAATCGCCAATGTGACTGTTGAATTTGATGCACCAGTGGTCTTTGACCGTTATCAAGACAGCCGTTTTACCGGTTCGTTTATCTTCATCGATCGTTTGAATAACGTGACGATTGGTGCTGGTATGGTGGAAGAATCAGTTGAATGGTCTGCACACGATGAGCCTGTCACTGCAGAAGCACGTGCGGCACGTTTGGGTCAAAAACCTGCTGCGGTGACTGTATCTGGTAAAGCTTTGGAAAATGCTCAGGCGCTAGAAAGCTTGCTGATTCAGCAAGGGATCGTTGCTATTGCTAAAGCAGGTTTGAATGCGGAGCAGGTTGCACTGGTTCGTGAAACTGGTGTGGTTGTGATTACCGATGCTGCTGAAGGTACAGACACGACTTTAACCGTAGATACAGTTGAAGAACTTGCTGAGAAGATTGTGGAATTGGTTCGTCTTTAAGACTGGACTGATTTGAAGAAACCCGCTGAAAAGCGGGTTTTTTATTGCCTAAATTTTGATTGCATGAAAATCATTCGATTAGTCAAAATGTGATCTTTCAATTTACTAGTCAATTAATACAATACTCCCTAGATTTGGGGAATATATGAAAAAATTAATATTGCTGGGTGGCTTGTGTGTGGCTTTTGGAGCTGAAGCCAAACAGAGCAGCCAAAGCGTTGAAGCAATCAAGCAAAAAATAATCCAGCAGTCGATTGAGAATTATCCGGGAAATTGTCCGTGTCCTTACAATACTGCAAGTAATGGTAGTCGTTGTGGTAAGCGTAGTGCTTATAATCGTGCAGGCGGATATGCGCCGCTGTGTTATCCGGAAGATGTGAGTGATCGAATGGTAAAGGAATATAAAGGGCGTAGTTAATTAAAGGCTCCGTATTTAGATAGTGAGCTAAAAGAAATATTTTTGTTAGATTTGGCTTCACATGGGTAATTATTCATAAGAATCATTGAGGACTAAGGCCAGAATTGCTTTCATTTCGGTTAAACTTTTCACGCCTGCAATCCTTTTAATAATTTCTCCATTTCTAAAAATAAGCGTAGAAGGCAAACCATAGGCATTATAGCGCAAGGTTAAAATCGGAGACTGATCCACATTGATCTTGCCAAATTTAACTTCAGGATTTACCTCAGCATAGTATGTCGCCAGTTCGGCAAAGACCGGAAAATTCTGAACACAGGGCTTGCACCAGTCTGCATAAAAGCGAATCACGGCAAAACCTTCAAACCACTCAAAATCACTGTAATTGTTTTCGTTATATTCGATCACTTGGGTCATGGTTGGCCTATTATCAATTTCCTGAATAGTCCCCCGATTATACATAAGTCCGATGTAGCTTCATTCCTCATGCTAACTATGTTCAAATAAGTCCAAGATATATGAAATGCATAGATTAGGGAAAGAAATCATGTCGCAACAAACCATGCAGCAAGTCATTATTACAGAACCAGGTGGTGTCGATAAACTCGCTTATGAAACGGTGACTTTACCTGAACCTAAAGCAGATGAAGTTCTGGTGAAAGTTCATGCCTTTGGTATTAACCGTCCAGATATCCTGCAGCGTCAAGGCTTATATCCGATGCCGAAAGGGGTAACGCCAGTTCCTGGCCTGGAAGTGGCAGGTGAGGTGGTTGCGATTGGTAGTGATGTAAGTCAGTTTAAAGTTGGTGATCAAGTCTGTGGTTTGACCAATGGTGGCGGTTATGCTGAATATTGCGTCATACCTGAAAGCCAGACCTTGAATATTCCTGAAGGCGTAAGTTTTGTACAGGCAGCGGCCATTCCTGAAACTTTCTTTACTGTATGGGCGAACGTGTTCCAGATGGGTAAGGCCAAAGCAGGGGAAACTGTACTGGTACATGGTGGAACGAGCGGGATTGGTACGACTGCTTTAATGTTATGTAAATCACTCGGAATCAAAACTTTTGCAACTGTCGGTTCAGATGAAAAAGTTGCGGCTATTTCTGATTTAACCACGGCTATTAATTATAAAACTCAGGACTTTGAGCAAGTTATTAATGAAGCCACTGACAATGGTGGTGTCGATGTCATTTTAGATATGGTCGGTGCACCATATTTAGAGCGTAATTTGAATTTGTTGCGCCGTGATGGACGTCTGGTCTATATCGCTTTCTTGGGTGGTGCCAAGGCCAAAGAAGTCAAACTGGGTCAAATCATGATGAAACGTCTGACCATTACCGGTTCGACCATGCGTGCACGCAGCACGGCTGAAAAAGCGGAAATTGCACAAGGCCTGAAAGAGCAGATTGCACCATTGTGGGCAAAAGGCGAATGTCTCCCGATGATCTATAAAACGTTTAAGTTCGATCAGATTCAGGATGCCCATGCCACAATGGATACTGGAGAGCATGTGGGTAAAGTTGTAGTTGAAATTATTTAATACGAGATAAGTGATTCAAAAAAAGCCAGTAATTTTACTGGCTTTTTTTAATTTTAAGTAAAATATTATTACAAATAAATATATAAAATCTTGAATAAAAATTAAAAAATGTTAACTGTTCGACACAACCTGTCAATTATGACACGTAAATTGCATGTATAGATAATTCCGACCAAATGGTTAAACATTCACATGAATATGAGAGGGAAAATAAGATGAAAATTATTTCAACAGCATATAGTTCAAAACATAGTTTAAGAGCATTACGACGTATTCATAAAATGATTATTCGCGGAACCATCAGCTGGGTAGAGTTACATAAAATGTATCGGGCGATGCTGCATCTGGAGCGTTATATAGAAAGATTAACAATACAAAATCGTCATTCAAGCAAGAAAGCATCCAGAAAATCCAAATAAGATCTTGTATTTTTAGGGTGAATAAAGGGTCAAGATCTGATGCAAAAAAATATCTTAGACTTTGTCCTAATATTATTCATTGATCGGCATTCAGTATAATCATTCAACATCTAGCGATAAATAAGTACATGAGAATATATTAAGTGGGGATTTATGAAGCGCCCAGCTTCAACACATGAGCGTCTTGCAGAGCGTTTAGCCAGAATTTTGACCAAATTAAACGTCGGATATCAACTCCGGGCTGCAGAGCTAGCTGCAGAATTTCAGGTCAGCACCCGCACCATTGAGCGTGATTTTGATCGTCTAGGCTCTTACTTACCCTTACTTCAAGATGAACAGAAACGATATTATCTGGAACCCTCTTATTTAGGGCGGTTTAAATTGCAGGATATCCAGACTTTTGCCCAGCTTTCGGGGATCAGTGAGTTGTATCCGGCGTTGGATATGTCTTTTATGCGTGAACTGCTGGATGAGCGGGCAAATCAGGTATTTTCGGCAAAAGGCTATTATTTTGAAGATGCCAAACAGTTTGCCGAACATTTCAAGTTGCTTGCAAGCGCAATCTATAAACGTCAGCAGGTTGAGTTGCAATATTCAGATCAATTGCGAATCATTAAGCCTTATCGCTTGATTCACCATCATGGTATCTGGTATCTGGTATCTGGTGGGCGTAGATCAGGACAAGTTGCGCACTTATCGCTTAAGTCAGGTGCAACAGCTCAAGCTGGTTTCTAAGGCGGAGAGCTTTGCGCATGATCCTGAAATACTGAAAATGCTGGCAGATGAAGACAGCATCTGGTTTGGGCAGCAAAAGCAGCAAGTCTTAATCAGGGTACAACCTGAAGTCACGGTCTTTTTTAAAGAGCGCCGTTTATTTCCAGAACAGCAGATCGAGCAGGAAGCCGAGACTGGAGAGTTAGTGATCAGTTGCCAGATTCGTCATGAAATGCAGTTGTTGCCTTTGGTACGTTACTGGTTGCCTTATGTGAAAATTATTGAGCCGATTCATTTTCAGCAAAAACTGTAACAGGATTTGCAGGGATATTTACGTTCTGCTGGATGATATTGAGAACGTAGAGCAGGGTAGCTTAATTAATGATCATGCTTTAAATAGAAATTTAATTTACTTATTTTTTTGATTTATTAAATTACAGGCATAAAAAAACCAGCTTCCGCTGGGTTCTTTATTTGCACCATCTTTCTGTAGTAGAAGAATGGTGCCCGAGGCCAGACTCGAACTGGCACGCTTTGTGGGCGGGGGATTTTAAATCCCCTGTGTCTACCGATTTCACCACTCGGGCTTTAACAAGATGGAGGCGGAGGTCGGAATCGAACCGGCGTCCACGGAGTTGCAGTCCGCTGCATGACCACTCTGCCACCCCGCCGCGTCTTGTTGATGCGTATATTAGCAAGCTCAGAAAAAAAAACAATAGTGTATTCATCTGTATGCGCATAAAAACATCATCTGGCGGAAAATATTTAAATTATTCATGTAGAATGTGCAAAATTGATTCATATCAACACTTGGGAGAAGTGCCGTGGCATTAGTTCTAGACGGTCGTGCATTGGCGAAGCAAATTGAAGCTGACTTGTTTACTCGCGTAGAAGCGCTGAAAGCAAAATCAGGTAGTACTCCAATTCTTGCGACGATTTTGGTAGGTGACGATGGTGCATCTGCAACTTATGTTCGCATGAAAGGCAATGCCTGCCGCCGTGTTGGTATGGATTCACTCAAAGTGGAACTTCCTAAAGAAACCACAACTGAAGAATTATTGGCTGAAATTGAAAAATTAAATGCAAATCCTGATGTGCACGGTATTCTGCTTCAGCACCCGGTTCCTGCGCAAATTGATGAGCGTGCCTGTTTCGATGCAATCTCGCTTGAAAAAGACGTAGATGGTGTCACTTGCCTGGGCTATGGTCGTATGGCAATGGGTGAGGCAGCCTATGGTTCAGCGACGCCTGCGGGTATTATGACTATCCTGAAAGAGAACAACATTGAAATCGCTGGTAAACATGCGGTAGTTGTAGGTCGTTCTGCAATTTTGGGTAAACCAATGGCTGCGATGCTGCTAGAAGCGAATGCAACCGTAACCATTTGCCATTCACGTACTCAAGATCTTGCAAGCTTTGTTAAGCAAGCAGATATCATTGTCGGTGCGGTAGGTAAAGCAGAATTAATTCAAAAAGACTGGATCAAACAAGGTGCAGTGGTTGTTGATGCTGGTTTCCATCCACGTGATGGCGGTGGTGTTGGTGATATCCAACTTGTTGGCATTGAAGAAATTGCTTCTGCTTACACACCAGTTCCGGGTGGTGTAGGTCCAATGACGATTACCACTTTAATCCGTCAAACGGTTGAAGCTGCTGAAAAAGCTTTAGGTTAATCAAATCCTCCCTAACCCTCCTTTTTCAAAGGAGGGAACTCTGATCACTATTTTTGGATGGAGTTTCCCCCTCTTTTTTAAAGAGGGGCTAGGGGAGATTCTTCAAAGACATTAATACTAATTAAAAGAAATCTAATGAGCTGCACCTTCCGACTCCCTCAAGCCCCAGAACATCTACTAAAAGCCTTGCATGATGTGATTCCACACTGTGAGCTACATGCACAGCAATTGCCGGATACACCCATTTCCCTGTGGCTGATTCCGCCAGTATTCCCAACAGATAAGCTGGATGATGAGGTGATTCGTCGCATTTGGAATGATACACCATACTGGATCTTTTGCTGGGCCTCAGGCTTGGCGATGGCGCAGTGGCTATTGGCAGAGCCGCATCATGTTAAAGACAAAGTAGTTTTGGATTTTGGGGCGGGATCGGGCGTAGTTGCCATTGCGGCAAAAATGGCAGGTGCAAAACGTGTGATCTGCTGTGATATCGATCAAGTTAGTCTAGATGCCTGTCGTGCCAATGCAGAGCTAAATGATGTCGAGCTTGAATATCTGGATGACCTATATAAGGCAGAGAAGGTGGATATTTTATTAGCCGCAGATGTGCTCTATGATCAATGTAACCGTTTCTTCCTGGATGAGTTTTTAAAATTTGCACCTGAGGTGTGGGTTGCAGACAGTCGGGTAAAAAACTTTAGTCATCCTCAATATGAAAAACTGGATGAGCGTAGTGCGACGACCTGGCCGGATTTGGATGAATCGCCCGAATTTCGTAATGTCAGTTTCTATAAAACACGTTAAATTTAAAAAATTAAAAAGGGCACTAGGCCCTTTTTGATTGTCTTACTCTGATTAAGTAACTAAGTATCAGATATTAAGAACAGGTATAACGAATAACCCGCATGGTCGTAGGGCGGGCTTCTAAAGCTTCGCGTGCACCCGGGTTCTCGCTATTATGTAAATCAGGCGTATTGCTCAAGCTGATTTGCGTGCGGCTATTACCCAGTTGGCGGCCATAGTTTTCCTGTTCCGCAGTTGGATTGGAAATTTCATTGGTGCTTAAAATCTGGATGTTGTAAGTTTTGGAATTTCCTAATACGTGTCTGCAAGCGGCTTGCAAGCGATTTTCATCCTGGCTTGGTCGTCCTGAGAGGGTGTAGCTCAAGGTTGCTGTATTGCCTGAACGTTCCAGAATTTCATAGCCACTTTGTCCATTGAATTGATGGGGTGTGGTCTGACATGCACTCAGTACGAAACTGCTCGCAGCCATAGCCAAAATTACTGTTGTTCTTTTCATATTTATAGTTCCTGAAGTCTTGGCTTAAGTATGCCATATTTTGCTTAAACTGCTGCTCTGGTCAATTGTGATCAATTGTTTAAACAGCCAATAAAAAAGGCCGCTTACGCGACCTTTTTTAATTAAATCAGCAATTAAGCAGATTTAACCGCAGCAATAAGTTCTGCTTGACGAGTTTTTAACGCTTCCGGTAAACGCTCACCTAACTTATCGAACAATTCAGTATGGCTTTCAAGCTCTTTGATCCATTGATCTTTGTCTTGAGAAGTTACTAGGTCAAACTGTTCTTTAGTGAAGTCAGAACCAGTCCAGTTCAGCTGTTCGTAAGTAGGAACTAGGCCGATTGGTGTTTCAACAGCATCAGCACGACCTTCACAACGGTCAATGATCCACTCAAGAACACGCATGTTTTGACCGAAACCAGGCCATACGAAGTTGCCTTCAGCATCACGACGGAACCAGTTCACGTTGTAGATACCTGGAAGTTTGTTGCCAGCAGCAGCAGCTTTCGCACCCACTTGCTCACCCATTTCTAACCAGTGCGTGAAGTAATCTGCCATGTTGTAGCCCGCGAATGGAAGCATCGCGAACGGGTCACGACGAACAACACCTTGTTGACCAACAGCAGCAGCAGTTGTTTCAGAGCCCATCGTTGCAGCTTTGTAAACACCGTCAACCCAGTCAAATGCTTCTGAAATTAGAGGCACAGTGTCTGCACGGCGACCACCGAAGATGAACGCAGAAATTGGCACGCCAGCTGGATTTTCCCAGTCAGCGTCAATAGAAGGGCATTGACCAGCTGCAACTGTGAAACGAGCATTTGGATGCGCTGCTTTTTCTTCGCCAGTGTGTGGTTGACCTTTCCAGTTAGTCAGGTTGGCAGGCGCTTCTTTAGTCAGACCTTCCCACCATACTTCGCCGTTGTCAGTCACAGCGACGTTTGTATAAATCACGTCTTTGTGCATGGTTGCCATACAGTTCGGGTTGGTCTTGGTGTTGGTACCAGGCGCTACACCGAAGAAGCCAGCTTCAGGGTTGATTGCATATAAGCGACCGTCTTCACCTGGTTTGATCCAAGCAATATCGTCACCTACAGTTTCAATCTTCCAGCCTTCATAGCCTGCTGGTGGAATCAACATAGCGAAGTTTGTTTTACCACATGCAGATGGGAATGCAGCTGCGATGTAGTGTTTTTCGCCTTGTGGATTGGTCACGCCAAGGATCAGCATGTGTTCAGCTAACCAGCCTTGTTGACGACCCATAAATGATGCAATACGTAATGCCAGGCATTTTTTACCCAACAATGCGTTACCGCCATAACCAGAACCATAAGACCAGATCTCACGAGTTTCTGGGTAATGCACGATGTATTTTTCTTTGTTGCAAGGCCATGCAACATCTTTTTCGCCGTTCGCAAGCGGAGCACCTACAGTGTGTACGCAAGGAACGTATTCACCGTCAGTACTAAGAACGTCATAAACAGCTTTACCCATACGAGCCATTTTAGACATGCTTACTGCAACGTAAGGAGAGTCAGTTAACTCGATACCGATATGAGCGATATGAGAACCCAATGGACCCATTGAGAATGGAACCACATAAAGTGTACGACCTGCCATTGAACCGTCAAATAAACCGTTCAATTTTTCGCGCATGACAGCAGGTGCTTCCCAGTTGTTGGTCGCGCCAGCATCGTCTTTGTTTTCAGAACAGATGTAAGTACGATCTTCAACACGTGCTACGTCAGAAGGATCAGAATTTGCAAGATAAGAACCAGGATGAGTTTCTTGATTCAGCGCTTGCATTGTGCCGTTAGCGATCATCAAGTCGATATAACGTTGATATTCTTCTGCGCTACCGTCACACCATTCAATTTTTGCTGGTTTTGTTAATTTAGCAATCTCTTCCACCCAAGCAATAAGCTTAGGGTGACGAACGAATTCTGGTGCGTTCACTTGGGTCATGGTGAGGCCTATCTCAAATGTGTACAAATTAGATGTACAAAGTACAATCCGAGCAATAAAAAATATCGCCCAGATGAAATATGAAAAAAAGTGGCTGTATTAAAGCATAAAATGATAAAAAAAATAAGACCAAAGAAGTGCTAGATTTCTTTTGGAATATAATGCTATTTTATTTATAAATATAAGTAAAACAACAAGATAAAACTAAATGTTTGAATTATTAAGGTTATTTATATAAGTGATGAGTGGTATTTATTTTAAAAATTAATATTAAAATCATTATCTTAATTTTATAAGACCTCTAATATTCATTATTGATTAAATAAATGGTTGCCATTTGAATTTTACATAAAGCCACTGTTAATTGTCTATGAATTGGACAAAATGCCAATAGGCTTCAATGAAATTGTGCGAAAAATGTCTAATCAATCTAAACCCTTATCGCTAATTTTTAATCATAAAGCTGGTTTTCGCATACAGGGGCCAGAAGGCATTTATGAACAGCTGATCGATATATTTTCAGCACAGGGTTATCAAACTAAAGCTTATGAAATCAATGATTCACAGCAATTTGATAAAATTATGACTGAGGTGCTTGAACAGCATTTGGCATCTAGCGAGTCAGGAATTATCGTTGCAGCGGGCGGAGATGGCACTTTAAATACAGTCGCCAAACATGTGTTGAATACGCAAATTCCTGTCGGTATTTTGCCTTTAGGGACTTTTAACTATGTGGCCAGATTATTGGGGATTCCGCTGGATTTGCTTGAAGCGGCAAAAGTGATTGCGACAGGACAGCCACAACGTATGAATGTTGCTCGGATCAATCAGGAAATTTATCTGAATAATGCCAGTTTAGGTCTATATCCTTTATTTATTAAAAAACGTGAAGACTATAATCGTATTTTTGGTCGCTTACCGCTACATGCCTATACCTCTGCACTGGATGTTCTGATTCGCGACCGTAAAGAATTAAAGCTAAAAATCTGGGTGGACCACAAGAAATATCCAGTGAAAACACCATTGATCTTTTTTGGCAATAATCCCTTGCAACTGGCGGATATGAAAATGCGCATTGCAGAAGCTGCTGAAAAAGGCAAAGTGGCGGGAGTGTTAGTTTCTAAAAGTGATAAGCTTACTTTATTTAAGCTAGTGTATCAGCTGATTCGTGGCAAGATTGACCAGGCATCGGATGTTTATAGTTTTGCAGCCGATCAAGTTCGAATCGAATCCCGAGCCAAGAAACTGATGGTAGCGATTGATGGGGAAATTTTGGAAATGGCCCCGCCACTCAATATTTCTGTATTAAAAGATAGCCTAAACGTAATGGTGCCACATGATCCTGCATCTATCTGATCTGCATTTTGGAACAGAGAAGCCGGAGTGTTTAGACGCGATTCGACATTTCTGTCAGACCCATTCACTTGAAGCTGTCGTCATCAGTGGTGATCTGACTCAGCGCGCACGATTGGGCCAGTTTTTTGCCTGTAAAAAATTTTTAGATCAGCTCAATACGCCTTATATGGTGATCCCGGGGAATCATGATATTCCGCTCTATCATTTGTGGAATCGGCTTTTCAATCCATTTACCCGTTACCAGATTTTTTTTGGTGAATTGGAGCCAATCTTTGAAACTGAAAATTTTTATCTGATTGGGGTGAATTCAATTCGACGTCGATATCATACCAAAGGGCATTTATCCCTTGAGCAGATTGAGCGCATTGATTTGCAACTGGCGCAGGCACCTGCGTCCAAATTAAAAATCATTGTCAGCCATCAGCCTTTTTATGTGCCTTTTCAAAATAAGCGTGGTTTCAAGGACAGCCCACTGATGGCCAAAATTGCTTTAGAGGCCTGGGCAGAGCATGGTCTGTTTGCGCTGTTGCATGGGCATCTGCATCAACCAGCGATTTATGATTTGAATCAGATGTTCGGATTAGGGATGGATCATCCTGTATATGATGTACATGCGGGTACTTCTGCGTCAAATCGTCTGCATAAAAATGAACCGAACAGCTTTAATCTGATTGATGCCACAGGAAAAATTTCTCAATATTTATTCGATGAAGTGGCGCAAGCCTTTTTGTTGAAAGCCGATCTGCTGAATAAATAGACGAAAACCTATGATTCGTTAAAAAAAACCAATTTTTTTTCATTTTTGCCCTTGAAGCGTTTTATTCCATCTCCATAAAAGTGACATCAAAAATTTTTGATGATGACCCATGGAATAATTAAGTCGTCATCAGTGACCTAAAAAAGACTTAGTCTGATGGAGTTATTTATGAGCAACATTCGTCCATTACATGACCGCGTTGTTATTCGTCGTGTTGAAGAAGAAACTAAAACAGCTGGAGGCATTTTACTTCCAGGTTCGGCTGCTGAGAAACCTGCTCAAGGTGAAATCATTGCAGTTGGTAATGGTCAAATCACTGATAATGGCGTACGCGCGTTAGACGTAAAAGTTGGCGACAAAGTATTGTTCGGTACTTATGCAGGCACTACTGTAAAAGTAAACGGCGAAGAGCTTTTAATCATGAAAGAATCTGACATTTTAGCGGTATTAGAAGCTTAATCTGCGCTAAAAAAGTTTTATTCATTCCAAATCAGATTTTGTAAAGATACAACAATATTCGGAGTCAAATATGTCAGCTAAAGACGTAAAATTTGGTGATTCAGCTCGTTCAAAAATGATTGCTGGTGTAAACACCCTTGCAGATGCAGTAAAGGTTACTTTGGGTCCTAAGGGCCGTAACGTTGTTATCGACCGTTCTTTTGGTGCACCGCACATCACTAAAGATGGTGTCACTGTTGCCAAAGAAATTACGCTGAAAGACAAGTTCGAGAACATGGGTGCTCAACTGGTTCGTGAAGTTTCTTCAAAAACCAATGACATCGCAGGTGATGGTACAACGACTGCAACTGTATTGGCACAAGCAATTTTGAATGAAGGCATCAAGTCAGTAACAGCGGGTATGAACCCAATGGACTTGAAACGCGGTATCGATATTGCGGTACGTTCTGTAGTTGAAAACATCAAGGCAACTGCAAAACCAGCATCAGACTCTAAAGCGATTGAACAAGTAGGTTCGATCTCTGCTAACTCTGATACGACTGTAGGTCAGCTGATTGCGCAAGCAATGGAAAAAGTGGGCAAAGAAGGCGTGATCACGGTTGAAGAAGGTTCAGGCTTCGAAGATTCGCTTGACGTAGTTGAAGGCATGCAGTTCGACCGCGGTTATATTTCTCCGTACTTCGCGAACAAGCAAGATACTTTAACAGCTGAACTTGAAAATCCATTCATTCTTCTTGTTGATAAAAAAATCAGCAATATTCGTGAATTGATTACAGTACTTGAAGCTGTTGCTAAAACTGGTAAACCGCTTTTAATCATTTCTGAAGATGTTGAAGGCGAAGCGCTTGCAACTCTTGTGGTCAACAACATGCGCGGTATTATCAAAGTATGTGCGGTGAAAGCACCTGGTTTTGGTGACCGTCGTAAAGCTATGCTTCAAGACATCGCGATCTTGACTGGCGGTACTGTGATTTCTGAAGAAATCGGCATGCAGCTGGATCAAACGACGCTTGATCATTTGGGTACAGCACATAAAGTAACTGTTTCTAAAGAAAATACTGTAATTGTAGATGGTGCGGGTAACGCTGGCCAAATCGCTGACCGTGTACAGCAAATCCGTGCACAGATCGAAGAATCTACTTCAGAATATGACAAAGAAAAACTTCAAGAGCGTGTAGCGAAACTTGCTGGCGGTGTTGCTGTCATCAAAATCGGTGCTGCAACTGAAGTTGCAATGAAAGAGAAAAAAGACCGTGTAGATGACGCGCTTCATGCGACTCGCGCTGCAGTTGAAGAAGGTGTCGTTGCGGGTGGTGGCGTTGCACTAGTACGTGCTGCATCTGCACTTGAAGGCGTAACAGGCGCGAATGATGACCAAAACGTAGGTATCAACATTCTTCGTCGTGCGATTGAAGCACCGCTTCGTCAAATCGTATCTAACGCAGGTGATGAGCCTTCTGTAGTGATCAACGCTGTGAAGAATGGCGAAGGTAACTTCGGTTATAACGCTGCAACTGGCGAATATGGCGATATGCTGGAAATGGGTATTCTTGACCCTGCTAAAGTAACGCGTTCTGCACTTGAGCACGCCGCTTCTGTTGCTGGCTTGATGCTGACCACTGAATGCATGATCACTGAAATCCCAGAAGACAAACCTGCAATGCCTGATATGGGTGGCATGGGTGGTATGGGCGGCATGATGTAATTCATCATCCGAGCATTTCATAAAAAATCCCCGCAATAGCGGGGATTTTTTTATGCGTTTACAAAATTATGATGCGGACTTTTTAACTAATTTATAATTTAAATTACTGTCGATTTTTTTACCTGATTTCATCTCGCGTGCTTCAACAAAATTTTCACTAACAAAGAATTTACGGTTTTCAGCTTTGTTATCTAATGTGATGATTGAAGGATCTTGAGGGTCAAAACTGAAACTACCTTTAGTTTCCGTCTCATTATTTCCAGCTTTACCTAAATATTCCTCATTTAGCTCATAGGTTTTATCCGGATTGAGAGCTAACTCGACCTTAATCCCTTCACAGTCAGCACAAGGAAAAACACCTTCGTATTCACCTGCCCAATCTAGCGAAGTTTCTGCGCTATCAGCACGGTTCACACTAGTATCCGCGTTATTTTGCTCCATCATGGCTGGGCTGGGTTGAGCATTATTACTTATCGGCTCATTATCATTGGGCTTTGAACAGGCGGTTAAAGCTCCTGCAAGAACGACTGCTATCGCAGCAGTAAGCGTTAATTTTTTCATTGTTTTAACCCTATTAAATTATTTGTTATGAATTACATTAAAAGTAGTCAGTACAGATAAATAGGGCAATCTTGTTAAAGTTTGATTCATTAGGTGAATGAGGCCAGAGTTATTGATAAGTGAGCAGGATTTAAGAATTTTTAGCCAAGTTTAAAGTCACTTTATGCTGTTTCGTTAACCAATTCTGAACGCTATGATTAGAAAATAATGATAATGCGGAGGGGATAATGAAATTAGAACAAGAAAATAATCTGATTGCAAAAATTTATGATGCTGCTGTATTACCATCTTTGTGGCTGGACGTGATTAAAGATATCGTGAGCTATACTAGGGCGTGTCCTCATTTGAAGAATTGGTTTTAAATACTTAAAATCCTCCTTTGAGTTATTTTTATTTCTATATTTTCAATGGCACGTACTCTTCTTACCGATGATATCTGGCAGCAAATTCAAGAT